>NZ_JBOZPS010000009.1:0-213724 GCF_050849305.1 Shewanella sp. MF05960
GACCTGCTGATCAGTGATTCGTGTTCCCGGCACAGTGAACTCCTCCGTTCTGCTGTACCGAACCTTATCAGATCAACCGGCCAAGATAATTGTCGCTAGACCGGCCACCGTAATTGTCGCTTAATAGTTATATACTGAGATCGCGTAGGTTGTAATCTTTAATGTCTTTTTTAGCGTGTTGATCCCAGGTGTATTGCACACCTTTATCGATAAATGGTTGATATTGATAAGGGGTTTCGTCTGGGTATTTTTGCTGACGGGCATCAATAGCGTAACCAATCACTTTAGAGCGTTCATCGATAAGTGCTTCTGTGTATTCTTGCGCTTCACTGTGCATGCCTGCCCCCATGACGCCGAGCACTGATGAGCGACGATGAAATCCAAAATTGACAGTGACGCGTGGCTCAAAGCCGGTATTGGCAAATGATCCATGTAGCAGTTGTCTGTTGCAAATGACCACATCGCCTGGGCCACATAGTAAAGGTACCAGCCCTTCAATACGCTCGCTTCCTGATGCTTCGATAAGATTTTTGATGTCGATTTTGCCGGTTTTATGGCTGCCAGGTAATACCCAAACGCCATTTACAGCTGTGCTGCCATACACTTGAGCCATAAAGTTAAATCCATGAATCCCGTCATCAAAATGCTGGCTGTTCCAATGCGTATCACCGTCTTGATGCCAGGATACTGCGGCGCCTACACCCGGATCTTTAATAAATAAGCATTCATGAAAAGGCGCAAAATCGGCGCCATTGATACACTCGGCCACACGTAATAATTGTGGGTGGCCGTAAATTCGTAAACACGCTTCTGAAAATTGCAGCGAGCCGAGTAATACAAATGGCGCATATTCTGGCGAATCTTTAGCGGCTGTTGGTTCAAATAGTTTTACCTGGTGACGGCCATTTGCAATAGCGGTGCCACCGAGAGGATCGCCTAACGATTTAGACCAGATTAAACTTGGCGCAATATTGTCTGCACCGAGCGCAGGCTTACCGTCAGCGGTTGTTTTACCATAGGGCGCGGCTGAAAATGTGCTGCGCATTTGGGCTAAATCAGCTTTAACATCATCAAGCTCGGCTTCACTGAGTACATTTTCAAATATGTAAAACCCACATTGTTGATATTCAGCAAGGATATCTTTGGCAAGGGCGCCGTTTTCATCAAACTTAATCGGGCCGCGGTTATTCATTTTATAAGCCTGGGCTTGACCATTAAGCAGGTAGGATTTCATTTGTTCAGCGTGTTCGCCATAGTGCGCGGCACATGCGTTGATTGATTTAGTTATATCTTGGTTCATAATGAGGGCCTTGTTTTTATTTTACAGTTTTTATTCTGCAGTTTTTATTGTAAGTAAAATTTAACGCACAATAAAATCTGTGGTCAAGTTTTATTTTAGGCTCATTCCCATGACACAGATAAGTAATGCCCGTGGCAATGCCACTCGCCAAGCCAATAAAGCGTTAAGAAAAGAGAGGTTACTCTCTATCGCCAGAGAGCTTATTTCGAATAATGGTTTTGAAGCCTTTACCATCAATGAGTTGGCGTCTAAGGCGCAGTTGAGTATTCCTACTGTTCATAACTTATTGGGTAAAAAAAGCGATATTTTTGAACAGCTTGTTGTTGAGATGGTGGCTAAGGTTGAAGTCGCTTTAGCGCAGCCTAATATTCACGATCCTATTGTGGCTACCGAAGCGTTTATTGACAGTTTGTTAGATCTTTTTGCGGCCAATGAAGCCTTTTATAAAGCAGCATTTGTTGCAGGTGAACGCACTCAGTTTTTTGATCATGAATTACCTAACGGCATCTTTAATAAATCGTTAGCGATTGCTACACAAGTGTGTGTCGATGCCCAAAACAATGGTTTTTTAAAGGGACAGGTTGACGTAGCCTGGTTGGCTAAACAGCTGTTTGGTTGCCAACGTTTGGCCAGACATGATTGGGTAAATGGTTATATTAGTTTGGCTGAATATCGTGTCCAGGTGTTGATTGGTGCTTTTATCACGCTGGCCGCAGATGCGACACCGTCATTTCAAGAGCGGCTTTATGAGGTCATTAAATCACTTACAGATACACAGCTTTAGCTTTCAAGCCGTTTTTGACCTGAAAGCTCTGTTGATAAGGTGATAATGAGCATTTATCGCACTTATCGGATTAGTGCTCATTTAACCAGGGTAGCAGCGCGTTGAATGTTTGGGTGATGGTATTGGCCGAATCTGCCTGGTAACCGTATATACGAATACCAAAAATGACCGTCATCAGTTGTGCTGCATACGTTTTAGCCAGTTGGTCGCTATAAACGCGACTGAGGTAATCGACATAAATTTTTTCTATGCTGGCTAATTGCGCTGATGCAAATTGGTACAAGGTATTACCTTGTGAAGCCAACTCAAGTTGTGTTTTGATCAAAAAACAGCCGCAATAATCACAGGCTTTTGACTGTTCTATTAAATCAGTCAATATTTGCTTGATACCTTCATTGACGTTAGAGGCATTGGCTATTTTTTGGTGAATGGAAGCAATTGAAGACGCGGCATAGCGAGCTAACGCTTCCTGAAACAGCTTCTCTTTACTTTCAAACTCATGGTAAATACTGCCCGGCTTCAATCCCGTCGCTTTGGTGATCTGTTGGACACTTGATGCGGCATAGCCTTGTTGCCAAAATAAAGTAATAACCTTATCTAATACGTCTTCGCGTTGATAATGTTTCTTCGCCATAGCGCTTATTCCTCAATCCTACTGCATAGTTAAAATAGCCTGATTGAATGAGTTATCCATAAGGCTTGTTTAGAATAATAACACCACTTGAATGATTGTTCAAAAAAGCTTGCTTATCTTAGCAATAATCGTTATTTTGAATGTATATTCAAGTTAGAAGTGAGCGTAACAATGTCTTTATCTACCCAACTCGATCAACAACGCGAAGCCAGTGCCGTTAAAATTCCTCCTGAGTTAATGGCGATTATGTCGGATGCGACACAAAAACTGCAATTATCAGGTGTAATTGAAAAAGCGCCGAAAATCGGTGATGTATTAACGCATTTTGAGTTACCTAATCAATTAGGCCAAATTCGTAATTTGGGGGATTTGCTCGCCAATGGGCCATTAGTGGTTACGTTTTATCGTGGTGGTTGGTGTCCTTATTGTAATTTAGCGTTACGTGCATATCAGCAGCATTTGGACACGTTTGCACAGCTGGGGGCCACGTTTGTCGCGATAACCCCTGAATTACCCGATATTTCATTATCGACAACTGAAAAAAATGAACTTAAATTTGAAGTCTTGTCTGATATCAATGCCGATTATGCGCGAGCACTTGGGGTTGTATTTTCATTACCCGATGAAATCCGTGCTTTGTACGCTAAATTTGGTGTGGAAGTTGAAAAACATAATGGTTCTGGCCAATTTGACTTCCCATTAGCGGCGACGTTTGTGGTAACGAAAGACGGTATCATTGCCGATGCATTTGTGAATGCTGATTATACTTATCGCATGGATCCACAAGACATTATTGCAACGCTGAAGACACTATAAGGTTTATATTCATGTCGATTAAATGGGTATTGGTATCAATGTTTACCGCATTGACGCTATTGAGTAGTACAACATTTGCAGCTGATTATTCTGTTTTTCGTGAGCTCGATAAACAACACCCTCCAGGTAATGTAGCTGTGTCTGCAACAGGCCGTGTCTTTATGAGTAATCATCACTTTTACGGTGTGGATGCGCGAATTGTAGAGCTTAAGCAAGACGGTACGATAATGGATTATCCAAGTCGTGAATTTAATCAAAAACTTAACCCTGTGCTCGGCGTTGTGATTGATGAACAGGGTATTTTATGGATGCTTGAAACGGCTACTGGTCATGACAGAGCAGGGCATTTAATCGGTTGGGACACGTTAAATAACCAACTGTATAAAACCATTGAGTTATCGGCCGCAGTATTGCCGGTCAATTCATTTTTGAATGACTTAGCGGTCGACCGCGATCATGAAGCTGTTTACATCAGCGATCCTGCTGGTGGCGATAACGCCGGTTTACTTGTGGTTAATTTAACCACTGGTCAGGCCCGCAGAGTCTTAGACAGCAGCATTTATACTCGTCCAGAAGATATTGATGCCGTGATTGATGGCAAAACATTATCGATTGGCGGTCAGCCTATTCGTATTGGTATCGATTCGATTACGTTAGACATTAACAATGAGTGGGTTTATTTTGGCGCGTTGAGCGGTGAGAAGCTGTATCGAGTTCACACTCAATATTTATTAGACGCTAAAATTTCGGCCAATATGTTGCGCAGCAAAGTCGAATTTTATGCCAATAAGCCTATCAGTGATGGTATCACCATAGACAATAGCGGCAATATTTATGTGACTGACATGACCCACAATGCAGTGGGCTATATTGATACGGATCGCCAATACCATATTTTGCATCAAGACGCCGATAAGTTCAGTTGGGCAGATGGTTTTGCCACCACGGCAGATGGCAAAATTCTGGTTGCGGTGAATAAGTTACACTTATCGCCAGCGGTGAATAACCAACAAGATAGGAGCGATGGGCGTTATTACATTATCCAATTTGACGCCCTGGCCGAGACAACCGTAGGCCGATAATGATGAACAGATAACAAAAAGGCTACCTTGGGGTAGCCTTTTTTGTGCGAGCGATATTGCATGACTGTTCAATACTAAAAGCTCAACGTTGTTGATGCTTGTGTAGATTTTGGATGATGTGTTTGATGTCAATAAAGATGACTGGCTGCACGATTTTACGGACTTAAATTTGATTGCCGCACTCTATTTCAATTTCTTTTTTTACGATTAAGGGGTTCAGCTACGGTTGTAACTCACCTTTGTGCAGTACGATTAACAATATACCTTTGAGTAATCCCAAGTGCAGTGTCACCAACGTAGTCATTGTAGCGCAACGGCCTTTAATTTGTGAAAATACTATGTTTTTCAATGTGTAGCTTGTAAAAAAGAAGGTTATCGTCCACAGTTAAACTCCCTTAACTTGAAACGCATAAACATGACCAGATTTGCTAATTATAAAAACGCGCTTAAATTGGGTGTCGGAGTCTTCGCTTTTGGCATAGTCATGAGTGTGGGCGCGATGTTAAGTGTTAAAAATCAAAATAATAACATCATTGTTAATGAACTTAAGGCCGTCACAGAGCAGGTCGCCAATAACATTACTGACCGTATTCAGCTATATCAGTATGGCTTACGCAGTGCGCGCGGCATTATTTTTACCGCAGGTGAAGAGAGCATTAATCGGCAAGGGTTTCAGAAATACAATTTGACGCGCGATATCGATGAGGAGTTTCCTGGCGCTAGAGGTTTCGGGTTTATTCGGCGCGTGAGTGTTGCTGAAGAAACCAATTTTATTACCGCAGCGCAATTAGATGATTGGCCCACCTTCGGTGTTAGGCAGCTCAGTACTCACAATGGTGAGCGCTATATCATCCAATATATTGAGCCTGTAGCGCGTAACTTTTCCGCTGTCGGATTAGATATCGCCTCTGAAGCAAATCGTAAAAAAGCGGCTTTAGATGCGATGTTAACTGGAGAGGTGAGATTAACCGGGCCAATAACATTAGTACAGGCTACGGGGAGTCCGTTACAGGCATTTTTAATTTTAATGCCGATTTATCGTACAGGTGGAACCCCTGACACACCAGCGTTAAGGGAGCAGCAAGCTTTTGGTTGGAGTTATGCGCCGCTGGTGGCCAATGAAGTGTTTGACGATTTATCGCTATCGCGACTAAATACTAAGTTATTGGTCAAAGACATTACCGATGATGCCAATGTTGTGCCTTTTTATGAAACCCATGTCGATGACTCAAGTCAGTTAACTGAGCATATTGTTACCGTCGAACGTGAAGTTTTTGGTCGTCATTGGCAAATATCATTAGTTGCTTACCCTAACTTTGTCAGTAGATTGCATTTAACATCGCCGAATATTGCATTTATTTATGGCTTTATTTTGAGTTTATTGTTGGCGTCTTTTGTTGCCTTTTATAGTTATGCCTTAGGCAGAAGGCAACTGGTCTTAGCCGATAATGAACGACGCGCCAACATTTTAGAGCACTCACAAGATGCCATCATTAGTTACGATTGCGACGGTGTTGTCACAGGGTGGAATCAAGGTGCGGAACTTACTTTTGGCTACACCAATCGTGAGGTTGTTGGGTATAAAGAGCATGGTTTTATTGTTGCCGACGAAGGGCAAAGCCAGGAAAATACACATTTTGATCACGTGTTAAACGGTAAACCATTATTGAACTTTATTGGTCATCACAAGCGTAAAGATAATGAGTTACTCACAACCACAATGACCTCATTAGCCATTTACAATGAGTCCGGTGTGATTACTGGGGTGAGTCAAACCATTCGAGATATTACTGCGCAACAAAACGCAGAAAAACAAATTTTAAGTTTGAATGCTAGCCTTGAGCTAAAAGTCACTGAGCGTACACAAGCTTTGCAGCAAGCCCTTTCTGAAAATAAAACCTTACTCGATAATATTAACCAACAGCTCTTATATTCTGAAACAGATAAAAATGGCGTGATATTAGCGGTTAACGACAACTTTTGTATTGCTTCTGGCTATACGCGTGCGCAAATGGTAGGCCAAAAACATTCTATTTTAAAATCGAATCAACATGATGAAGCATTTTGGAAAGACATGTGGGAAACCATTATTAATGGTAAAAGCTGGCATGGTGAAGTGTGTAACCATGATAAGCAAGGTGATGAGAAATGGTTTGATACCGTCATTACTCCCATTATGGATAGTCATGGTGAGTTAGAACGCTGTGTTGCTCTGCGAATTGATATTACCGAGCGTAAGCATACTCAACTTGAAAACCTTAAACTGACCTCATTATTGACCAATGTGCTTGCTGCAGCTTCTGAAATTGCCATTATTTCAACTGATAGCGATGGCATAATTACCATGTTTAATCGTGGTGCTGAATTGTTGCTGGGTTATAGTGCGAGTGAAATTGTCGGCAAAATGAGCCCGGCAATTATGCATGTACCTGCCGAAGTTAGGGCGCGCGGTAAAGAGTTAACCGAGGAATTTGGCGAAGAGATCAGTGCATTTGATGTGATGGTTTACAAGCCCAGAAACTTTGGTCCCGAGACGCGTATTTGGACCTATGTCCGTAAAGATTACACTCAATGCCAGGTGTCATTATCTGTTACCGCAATGCGTGATGAGTCTGGTGAGCTTGTAGGTTATCTTGGGGTTGCCGTTAATATCGATACCATGTTGAAACAGCAGGAAGCGTTAGTGTCTGCCAGTAATCAATTAGCCAAAGCCGCCGAGGTTGCAGAGCTGGGTATATGGGACTTTGATTTATTAACGGATGAATTGCAATGGAACGATCGTATGTTTGTGATGTACGACTACCCGATTGAGATAAAAGAAAAAGGCCTTAATTATCGACATTGGCAACAGCGCATTCATCCTGATGATCTTAATATGGCTGAACAAGCATTACAGGAGGCCATTGAAAACCATTCGACTTATGAACCGACGTTTAGGATCATCAATCGTGCAAACCAGGTGCGTTATATTCATGCTGGTGCGCAAATTAGTTACGATAAAATAGGCAAAGCGGTCCGTGTTGTGGGTATTAATCGGGATATCACTGAGCAACGAGAACTAGAGCAAACATTACGTTTAGCTAAACAGGCTGCGGATTCCGCGAGTGCAGCTAAGTCGGCATTTTTAGCCAATATGAGTCATGAGATCCGCACCCCGATGAATGCAGTATTGGGGATGCTCCAGTTAGTACAACATTCTGATATGACTCGCCAGCAACTCGATTATGTGACCAAAGCAGAAATAGCGGCTAAATCTTTATTGGGGTTACTCAATGACATCTTGGATTTCTCAAAAATTGATGCAGGTAAGCTTGAGCTTGATTTACATCCATTTCAAATGGAAACCTTGATGCGTGAACTTGCGGTGATGTTGGCGACCAATGTTCACAGCAAAAGTATAGAAGTGATTTTCGACCTCGATCCAAACCTTCCTTATCTTATCGAAGGTGATGAGCAGCGCTTAAGGCAAGTTTTACTCAATCTTGCTGGTAATGCGATTAAGTTTACCTCACAGGGACATGTGATTGTTGGGGTGCATTGTCATCAGCTTAACCAGGATGAAGTGAAACTGACCATTTCAGTATCAGACAGCGGCATCGGGATCAGCAAAGAACAGGCTGATAAAATATTCCAAGGTTTTGTGCAAGCGGAGTCCTCTACCTCAAGGCGATTTGGTGGCACTGGGTTAGGGCTTGCTATCACTAAACGTTTAGTGGAGTTAATGGGTGGCGAATTAACCTTAACCAGTGAGTTAGGTCACGGCAGTCGTTTTGGCTTTGATTTGTCTTTTACTGTAGTCGAGATGAAAAATACTTATTTGGATATTGATTTACAAGGTAAAAATATTCTTATTGTTGATGACAGTAAAATGAGTCGTAAAATTTTATCAAAAACGCTGATGGCTCATGGTGCTTATGTTAACGAAGCAAGTAACAGTAAACAGGCTATTAATCTTATTGAACAAAGTTTACATGCCACCAACCACTATGACGTGATTATTATGGATTGGCGCATGCCTGACATGGATGGCCTAGAAACCGCACAGCATATTCAATTAATGTTTCCAGAAGGCGCTGCACCAGCCATTATTATGTTAACGGCTTACGGTTCTGAGGTGATGAAGCAAACCAAGCAGTATGAGCAACAACCTTTTGTGAATATGTTAACCAAACCGATTACGGCTAACTTAATGCTTGAGGCGGTACATCAGGCTATTAGCGGTGAAGAAATACCGTTAGAAACGAAAAAAGTAACCCACTTAGCCTTGCAAGGCATTAGAGTGCTGGTGGTTGAAGATAATCAATTAAATCGTCAAGTTATTGATGAGTTACTTAGATTACAAGGTGCAGTTGTTACATTAGCCGAAGGCGGTGTTGAAGGTGTGGAGTGGGTTACCCAATCTAGCAACACATTTGATATTGTTATTATGGACATGCAAATGCCGGATATGGATGGTTTAGAGGCAACGCGTTTAATCCGTGCTGATGGTCGATTTAATGATTTGATGATTTTAGCGATGACCGCCAACGCTTCGTTGGCGGACAAGGCGTTATGTCTTGATGCTGGGATGAATGAACATATTGGCAAGCCGATAGACATGACGCGTTTACTGCCTTGTATGTTGGGATTGTTAGGTCAAAGCGCACCTTCATTGGGCGGTGTAAATGATATAAATGCATTTGTTGAGTTACCTGATGAATCCACTAACGACGATGATGTGATTATTGAAGACCCTGAGTCGATATTAAGGCGCTTTGGTGGTGAGTTAGCATTTTTTATCGATGTAAAACATCACTTTGCTGTAGAAATGTCAGAACAACTCTCAGCATTAACCCAGGCGTTTACACAACAAGACACCGATAAAATAAGCATAATTGCTCATACCATTAAAGGTACAGCCAGTAATATTGGTGCAAAGCGTTTAGCCGCTTTTGCTGCATTGCTTGAACAAAACATAAAACATAACGTTAAAATAGATCCGGATGTTTATTTGAGTCAGATCCAAGGGCAAATTAACGACAGTTTACATGTGCTCGACACTTTATTTCCTGATGAAACGGTGGCGCTAACAGCAAATGAGCTGGATAAAACGCAATTATTGCCGATAACCAGTATATCGTCAGTCAAAATGGATAAGTTAATGGCATTATTAGTTGAGCAAAATTTAGATGCTATTAGCTATCTTGAGCAATTATCAGATAATATAGCGACAGATAAAGAGTGGTTAAGATTGAAGTCTCAGGTCAGTCAGCTCGAGTTTTTGGATGCTATCGATACCCTAACATCGATAATTAAGGAGTGATGCGTGTTCATAGATGAGTATATTTCTGGTGCAGCTCCAGTAAAAGGCAAAATACTGATCGTTGATGACCAAGTCGTCAACATTAAAATATTGCACCAGTTACTGCAAAATGATTACGATATTTATATGGCCAGAGATGGACATCAAGCGATTGATATGTGTAAAAAAGTCAATCCTGATATGGTGTTGTTAGACATTGAAATGCCAATATTGAATGGATTTGATGTTTGCGCACACCTTAAAAATGATCCCGTTACACAAGACATTGCGGTTATTTTTATCAGCGGACATTTTGATGAAGAGAAAGAAGTTAAAGGTTTTAATTTAGGGGCTGTCGATTTTATTCATAAGCCCATTAACCCGGTTATCACGAAAGCACGGGTGAAGAATCAACTCATGTTAAAGTCACAATCAGACTTACTTCGTTCTATTGCGCTGCTAGATGGCTTAACCGGTGTGGCAAACAGACGTAAATTTGAGCAGGTGTTACCTGTGAGTTGGCTGCAAGGTTGCCGTGAGCAACAACCATTGACGATCATTTTATTAGATATCGATTTCTTTAAGCTATTTAATGACACCTATGGACACACTGAGGGGGATGCTTGTTTACGACAGGTTGCCCAGAAAATTCAAGATACCGTTAATCGCCCTTACGATTTAGTCGCGCGTTTTGGCGGTGAAGAGTTTATTTGTATTTTACCCAATACCGATTTAATCGGGGGCACTTATGTGGCTCAGCAAATAGTCGATAGTATTATTTCGCTTAAAATTGCGCATGAAACCTCTGCTGTCTCTCATTTTGTTACCGTCAGTGCAGGTGTATCAACCATAGTGCCTACAAGAGATATTCCCGAAAAGGTATTAATTGAAGCTGCTGACAAACAGCTTTATTTAGCCAAAGAGCGCGGCAGAAATAGAGTGCTAGGCGCGCAAGTGACGACAGAAGAGTTAATTACTGTTTAGCGAATATTACAGGGCAATATTTTGCCCTGTTGATTAAAATTTATGACGATATCCTAGCGTGTAAGCAATATCTACACTGTTATCCATATTTTCAAAGTTTTCAACCAGAGTGAATTCTATTGCACTGGTGTTTAAGTAATAACGGTAGCCTAGTAAGGCTTCATTAGACGCATCTGAGAAGTTTTCATCCCAGCTAACCAAGCCTTCATATCGGTGTATTTCGGCTAACCAACCATGGCGTCCGCTACGATATTCATAACCGATCCCAAACGTGGTGAAACGAGAGTCATAATGATTAGATGATATCGACTCCGAGTCTTCAATAAAGCTGACACCAAAACTTGAGTTCACATGATGTTGGCCATTTTTGTAGCTGTAGTTTATTTGAATGCTTTGCGCAAATGAATCTTCAGCAAATGGGCCGCTATCGACAGATTTTAAATACAGGCTAGCACCTACAGATAATCCATGGCGCTCAGTTTGTATGAGCTGGTAACCTAAGTATGCTGTTAAGGCATTTTCAAGCGTTTCACCGCTTAAGTCATCAACGTGAATACCATATTTTTCTGATTGAATTTGGTTTTGATGTTTGGCTTGATCTTGTCTGCCATTTTGATCAAACCCAAACGCGTCATGGAACCACATTGTGAGTGAATCTAAATGGTTATCAGCGCTAAATCCCCATCGATAATTGATATCTAACATTAATGCATCTGACATTTGCCACTTTATGCCACCAGTAACAGCATTTTGATAATAATCGGCTAACAGTACATCTGATTCAGACCACATGCTCGCGATATTGGCTGTGATATACCATTCGCGCTGTCCTTGAGGTAATGAAAAACCTGAGCGAAGTAGTGGTGTGTGATTGATCGATTGCATTGGTGATTGGGCATACACTCTTAGCGGACCGTAATCGTCAAAATCGACCATTTGAGCTTGAACAGCAGGTAAATATGTTAGTCCTAATAAAGTGAACAATAGATTCTTTTTCATCAGCATAGCGTTCTCATGTTATTCGCGTAGCTCATCACCGTTTGCTAGCGACTTGCAGATTAAATGGAATGGCTTATTGTTATAAATGACGTTTGATACTGCCAAGGCCGGCATTATGATTGCGTGCAATATAAATTTAAACAACAAAAAGTGAACATAATATGCAAAACAATTATATTGAGACACATTGTTAAGGTAAATATGTGATGTATTGCGGTATGCTTTGATGGCACGATAAAAGTATGATAATGGATAATTTTCACGTAACATGTTGATTATTATTTAATAGCACGGTATAAGGTAATTGTTTGAAAACAAATTTAGTCTGTAAATAAGATGCATAAATTTGTAATGGACAGACAAGTTTAAATGGAATTTATAATGGATTATTCAGCGTCATACTTGAGTTATTGTGCCCAAATATTAGTGGCCTTTAAAAATGTTGTACCACAGTTGCGCCTACT
This sequence comes from Shewanella sp. MF05960, assembly GCF_050849305.1. Classification (NCBI taxonomy): domain Bacteria; kingdom Pseudomonadati; phylum Pseudomonadota; class Gammaproteobacteria; order Alteromonadales; family Shewanellaceae; genus Shewanella; species Shewanella sp. MF05960. Next base: position 12,345 of record NZ_JBOZPS010000009.1, read on the forward strand.
TCTACTTGGTTGTAGTGACCATCTCCTAAAGTACTCTGTAATAAATACCTTTGTTAGTGGTTCCTTTATTCATAAGTTTCAGACTCTTTATGCACAGGCTCACTTCATAAAAGTGCGTCATGGATTAAAGGGGTAGCATGGACTTTTTTCTGTTACTTGGCTTACTCGTTATCGTGATCCCTCTGCAAATGTTGTTAGATATAGCCATTGAATCAAAAACCAACTTTACTCATAAAGGTGGTGATTTTTTGTTGGCGTTTATTCCGCTATTAACGTTTTTTTACCCTGAGCATTATTTGTATAGTTTTCTTTCACTGGCTGTCATTGTGTTGTACGGCATTTCATTACGGTTTTATGCCGCATTTAACGATTGGCTGGAATTTGACCAAGATCGATTAGCTGAGTTGTGCTTGGGTGGGCTCGGGTTAGGTGGGGTATTTATTATCTCAAAATTTGCCTATCAATTTTTGCTGTAGCGCGATGTTCATACCTTCGTCATGTTGGCCATTAGGCTTGGGCAACAATTTTTTGGTGGAGATTATTCCACTGCTCAGGAAATTTACCATCGAGCATATAAACAAATGCGATGAGTTCAGCAATCAACAAATATAACTCTTTAGGGATTTCTTCTCCGAGTTCTAGTAATTGCAAAAACTCACTCAAGTGCGGATCTTGATGGATATGAATACCGGCATTTTTTGCAATCGCGATGATCTCTTCAGCAATGAGATCTTTACCTGATGCGGTAATTTTGGGTGCACTTTTGCCATCAAAACTTAATGCGACAGCTTGTTGGATTTTTTTCGATTCGTCACTCATATTTAGTCCCTTGACTTCATTTTGATTTTGTTTTATTCAAGCTGTTTTTTAACTATGCCCTTGTCTTTACTAAGAAGTGATCCCCAGGCAATAACGTTGCGGGGACCTGGGTTAATTGGGTGCTAAACGTGCCAGGCGTTAAACCGATTTGGCTAATTTTATTGGCTAAGGCACCATTAAAATTATCGACCTTTGACAGTAGTGCTTGGCTGTTGCCTTTAAATTGTATATCGAGTGTGTCGCCCTGTTTGTGGGCGCAAATGAGTAACGATCCTTGTGCTAAATTAAATTTTAATTGTAATTTCCAACCATTAACTTTGTCTTTATCTTGTTCATTTTCTTGTTCAAATTTGCCCTCAAACTGCTCATCTCGCTGGTTAATGGAGTAGGGCAAGGCAAAGTACCAAGTCAAAGCTTGGTTAGGATCGGCACTCGCTTGTTGATACATTGCGATACTGCCGGCAAGTTGTGCCATAGAATCCGCTCCTCCAAGTTTATCAAGTGCACTTAATAAGCCTGAATTTCCCGATAACTTAGCGAGGGTACGTTGTTGTATTTGATTGAGATGCTCTTGCAATTTTGCACTTATCCCTGAGCCTGTCGTTTTTGCCTTTACCCCTAATAACAGTTGAAATAGTGTCGTTATAGCTCCACCAGAATAGAGGGTAGAAGAGACTGAACTATTCGCCTGTGATGATGTTTGCGCTAAGTTTAATCCCGCAAGGCTTAGAAGCTCTTGGCTTAGTAAGCTTGGGTCGCTCAAGGCGCTCAGTGGGTGTGGACTCATCTGCGGTAAATGTTTTAGTAATTCAGTGGCTAGACTATTAGGGATTTGCAAAGCGAGTTGTTGTTTTATAGGCATTGCTCCGGCTTTAGACAATGCCTTGTTTAATACTTCTATTGGTTGAGGATCTTTGTTAGCCGTCGGTTGAAGTGTTGCTTGAGCTGATGCTTGATTTTGGCTGCCTTTTACTTCGACAGTATTAAGATTCGCGGCTGTTACATTGACATCATTAATATTACTTTTTCCTTGCAGAGTGCTCTGCTGCGCAGGTGATTGCTGTAAAATATTATTTGGTATATTCGAGTTACCAGTTTTTACACTCAACGTATCGGCTTTTGTTGACGTAGCTATTTGCCCTTGCTGAATATTTTCACTTGTCTTTGAACCTTGACTCATCGTATTCACTGGGTTTGCTGTTGCTACTGGCATTGCACTTGAATCGGTTTTATTGATGCCTGTTTGATTTGTGTTTGCAGTAGGGAGTGGCGTCGCTTCGAGTTTTTTTAAAAACTGACTTAAAATCTGTGCAGGTTCATTTTTAGTTATCACGATATTGTCTTGCTGCAATGATGCTATTACTGGCGCTTGCTTAATCAAATCGACTTTTACTTCTCCAATCACAGGGGTTAATGCGAGTTGTAATTGTTGTTGATTAACGACCACTTTTGCAAGATATTGGCCGTCGTTTAATACGATATTGTTAGGTAGCTTAAGACTTGGTCCATCGGTAAATGTTAGTTGACCTTGTGCGATTAGCGCAGTGGGTAAAGGGTAACCTTGAGCTCTAGATGCTAAAGAGGCTAATTGCTGTGTCGATACGCCATTTTGTTTGGCTAATTCAGTTAACGATTGCGGTAAAGCTAATTGCACTGTTTGTGCTAACAAAATGATTTGAGTCGAGATTGGTTTTATACTCGAAGCGGTTTGTTGTGTTGTTTGCTGCTGGGTAGCTTGTTGAGCTAATTCTGCAGATGTCGTTATTTGAGTTGCTGCAACCTTTGCGACCAGCTTAGCTTGATCACTGGCGATGACAACTTGAACGGTTTGCTGCAATAATTTTTGTAATTCGACGGTCTTATTGAGCTGGTACTGCTGCTCTTGAATGCTCACATTAACTTGGGCGCTACTTGATGTCTGTTTTTGTTGTATGTGAACAGGCAACAATAATGTTGAAAGATCGGATTTTATATTGGCTTCAATGTTTTTAGTGGTCGCAGATAGATTTTGAGGTTGCTGATTTTCGGGTGTGTTGGTTTGACTTGCACTGGCAGGTTTTGGTGTTGTAGGGGCGGTTACCGTCGTTGCTGTATTAATTATCGGCAAAACCATAAATATCCTATTAAGCAAACAAACCAAAATGTCTTTTAAAATCAATCAAAGAGTTATTGGAATATTCATCTTTTACAAATTTTTGATTGATATTGTCAACAGTGACAGTATCCTTAGCGTTCTTGTTACCCATATTGGGGCAATTCATTCCAACAAAGTGTCTATTGTGTTGATGATTGCTGGTAACAGGAACAAGCTTAATGTGCTGCAGGAATAAAATATCAAGGCAAATCCTTGCTGAAGCCCGTTAAATTATATCGACTTGAACAAAAATTGCTTTAATAAAAAGACAAAAATAGCAGTTTGTTGAGTAACCCCTTTTGTCATTTAAAGAGAGTTTGTATGAAGTATAAATGGATATTACTTCAGGTGATTGTTGCTTTTAGTATACCTGTGTATGCCGAGAGTGAAGCGCCTCAAGTTGCCACAACACCACAACCTGCGATTGAAATTACTTATAACGATCCTCGCGATCCGTTTGAAGAAATTAACCGCACAATGTGGGATTTTAACTATTTATTTTTAGATAAATATATCGCTAGGCCGGTCGCTCATGGTTACAAGAACTATGTGCCTAATCCGATAAGAACTGGGGTGATTAACTTTGTCTATAATCTGGAAGAACCTAGTTCGCTTGTCAACAATACCCTACAAGGTAAATGGGGCTGGGCGGCAAATGCTGGCGGACGCTTTACCGTCAACACCACAATCGGTCTACTTGGGGTAATCGATGTTGCTGAAATGATGGGTATGCCACGTAAACAAGATGACTTTAACGAAGTCTTGGGATATTACGGTGTGCCAAATGGTCCATATTTTATGGCGCCTTTTTATGGCCCTTTTGTGACAAGAGAAATCGCATCAGACTGGGTTGATAGTCTATACTTTCCTTTATCAGAACTGACTTTTTGGCAGTCTGTGCTGAAATGGGGTCTTAAGGGACTGCATTCGCGAGCTGAAGCGATTGATCAAGAAAGGTTACTAGACAATGCTCTTGATCCTTATGCTTTTGCTAAAGATGCTTATTTACAGCATATGGATTACAAAGTTTATGATGGCGATATGCCGTCAAATCAAGAAAACGATGAGTTACTTGATGAATTTCTAGATGAGCTAGAATAGTCGGAGTGTGTAACAACCCCGACAGTAACATCTGCGGGGTTGTAGTATGGCGTTAACTGATGTCGATATTCTCTTTGTTGAGGATGACCCGATATTTCGTCAAGTCGTTGCCGATTTTCTGCAAGGACAAGGGGCTCGGGTGCATCAAGCATGCGACGGCCTTGAAGGCGTATCTGCTTTTTCCCAATCGATATTTGATATTGTGATTGCCGATCTTGGTCTGCCAGGTCTTGGCGGTCTTACTATGCTTAAACAAATGCAAAGTATTAATCCGGCAGTCCCTTTCATTGTGGTATCGGGTAACGATGTCATGTCTGATGTTGTTGAAGCATTACGTATTGGTGCGAGTGATTATCTCACTAAACCGATTGCTGACTTATTTATTATTGAACATGCAATTATTCAGGCGATGCTCACAGCGGCAACGCCAATGAATGCGTCAGGGCAATCACATTTACATGAAATGAATGAGCTGTCCTATCAAGAATTAACCGATAACTTGCTGTTGCTCGAACAAAATGCACATGCAGCTAAAAGTGTTCAACAGCAGCTCTTTCCCGCTTCTCATGTGGATTATCCACATGCATTTATAGATTACAGTTTATTTAAAAATAATGATGTAAGTGCATATTTTATCGACTCTACCATGGTCGGGGAGCATCACTTAGTGATGTATATGGCACATTTCCATCCAGAAGATAACAGCGCTGCTTTTGGCTGTGTGTTACTGCGAAGCTTCGTTAACCAAAAACTTAAATTGTTTCGAAATGGCCTAAGTACAACCTTAATTGAACCTGCAAATATGCTCTCTTATTTAAATAAACGCATGGTGACTTCTGGGTTACATATTTTGGCAGATATTATTTATGTGTGCGTTGATTTACAGAAATACCTAGTGTCAGTTGGTCAAGCTGGAAATGGCTTACGATGTTATTTAAGGCATGATAATCACCTGATGCCTTTAGTATTCCCGAGTGCGCTTCAATTAGGCGATGTTAATTGGCATCAGGCAGGCATACAAATACGTACCTTATTGATAGATGAGAAACTGTGTATCGGCACGTCTCATCAGCAACATCAACAACAATTACTTGATAATCGTTTTACAGGCTTAATTTATCAGTCTGATATGAATGCTGGTGGTTTTATGCAGCTGTCTTGCCATTAGCATTAGCTAAGTGTTCTTAAAAAAAATCCCCTCCAAGAAGCCTTGAAGGGGATTTTGATTGATGATGAATCAGTGCTAACTCATCAAATTAATTATTTACTGTATTAGCGTTTAATCGCTTCATGTTCTGCAGTAACAGCAATTTCTTCTTCTAATGCTTTTTCTTCAGAATCATGTTTGCTCTCTGCACCGTGCATCCAGTCAACCAATTTATCTGACATTAAATATAAGATAATACCTGAAATAACAGCTGTGATAGCGATGCCTGCGAAGATTGCCATTGCGTTTGCTAACTGTTCTTCAACTGCGCCACCGTGGCCAATCAATGAACCCACTAAACCACCAATTTTGTTTGCCGCTGCAATAAATAGGAACCAAGCCCCCATCATTAAAGAAGCAATACGCAGTGGTGCAAGCTTAGTCACCATTGATAAACCAATAGGTGATAAACATAGTTCGCCCATTGTGTGGAAGAAATACGCACCGACTAACCACCACATGCTTGATTTAACAGACGCGTCGCCGCCCATTTCTAAAACGGCACCCATCATGAACAAGAAACCAACTGCTAATAGGAATAGACCTAATGCGAATTTGATTGGTGAGTTAGGTTCATTCTTACCGAGTTTGATCCAAATAGAAGCAATTACTGGCGCAAAAACAACAATGAAAATAGCATTAAGTGATTGGAAATAAGTGGTTGGAACTTCCCATGAGCCAATCATACGGTCAGTGAAGTTGTTAGTGAACAAGTTCATTAACCCACCGGCTTGCTCAAAGCCTGCCCAGAAAATAATAGTGAATAGACCCATGATCATAATGACTTTAATGCGGTCTCGTTCAATTTTAGTTAATGGTTCTTTACGAACTTCGCCTTTGGCTTCGTTCTTTCTTTGTTCTACTTTAGCAGCTGGTACAGTACCGATGTCGCCAAGTAGTTTTTGTGCAAAGAAAAATTGAATAATAAGTGAAATAATCATACCAACACCAGCGCAGAAGAAACCTGCTTGCCAGTTATTGATAAATACGTTTTGGCCGTCAATAACAACTTCATGACCGAATGAAGTATAAGCCCAAGCTACGATAAAGCCTGAAAGTGCAGCACCTAAGTTAATACCCATGTAGAAAATGGTAAAGGCACCGTCACGACGATGGTCTCCTGCTGGATATAGATCACCAACCATAGTTGAAATGTTTGGTTTAAAGAGGCCATTACCTATAATCAGTGTACCTAAACCAATATAAAACATTGTGGTTTCTAGTCCAGGCATCCAGCTATGTGGTGCAGCTAAGGTAAATTGACCTACAGCCATCAACAAGCCACCAATATAAATGGCTTTGCGCTGACCTAATATGTTATCTGCTAACCAGCCACCAATCAGTGGGGTTAAATATACTAAGCCTGTAAAGGTACCGTACAATGACAATGCATCAGCTTCAGTCCAGCCTAAGCCTCCTCCAGCCTGGTCACTTTGTACTTTATCCACTAAATAAAGTACTAGGATTGCGCGCATAGCGTAGTAGCTAAAGCGTTCCCATAATTCCGTTGTAAATAGTAAGAACAGCCCTTTAGGGTGTCCAAACATCGTTCCTTGTGGTTTTGCTTCACTCATTAAGTCTTCCACCTTAAGCTTGTGATTGCCTGTGCGAAAATGTCGACACAGAAATTATTTGTTTGCATTTATCGTCTAATAATGAGGTTACAATTTACTCTTGTAGAAACAAGAAAATTGCAAATACTTCATGACTGAGCGACTTTATTGGTTAATTTTTATAAGAGATTATGTCATTTTGATGCTAAAAGCTGACCAAACACCAAAAAGCTAACCTTATATACCCTTTTAGAGGCGATAAAGTCAATGTTAATGCGGGGAACAGAGTGGTTAACCCTGTTATAAATTGTGTCAATGCAAAAAAATAAAATGCTTGTTTGTTAGTGAGTTGTAAATTTTGTTTATAAAGTAAACGGTCAATTGGTTATGTTTTTTTACCTGCGGCCGATGAACCTAGCATACTTTGAAGACAGTTTTGTGAAAGCAGTTTTGCAAGGTATTGATTATTAAGTATTGTCTTTTAATTTTGTTGATAAACAGTTAAAATGTCATTTCTTAACGCATCTCGATACTATGTCGAAGGGGTTCTTATGACTATCGTTCGTACTTTGACATTGATCATTATCAGCTTTTTTATTAACAACGCATTTGCTTGGGTCGATACCGATTTTGATGGTGTCCCGGATAAGAAAGATGCCTGTAAAGAAACACCTGTTAATACTGTAGTCATGGCCAATGGCTGTATCGATACTGAAATTTTGGTTGTTGATGACGACGATGACGATGAGTTTGATGAAGGCGACATTGGCGCAACGGTGACCAATAATGCCGCATTAATTGCAGAGCAATGTCGCCAACAACCAGATGTAAATGTCGCAGCTGATTGTTTTGGTTCAATTCTTCAACCTGTGTATTTTGACTTCGATAGAGCGAACGTGTTGCTGACTCAACGGCCAACACTAGTTAGGGTTCAACAATACATTGAGCAACATCCTCAAGTAAGTGTTCGTCTAGAAGGGCATACCGATATCATTGGTGGTGAAGCGATTAATATGGCTTTATCTCTAAAACGTGCAAATGCAATTAAAGATTTATTGATTAATGAATACCAGTTTCAGCCAACATCTATTGAAGTTGTTGGTATGAGTAACAAAAAGCCGGCAGCGGATAATGCCACAGTCGAAGGGCGACAGCGTAACCGGCGTGTAGAGTTCATCATTTCGGCAGAATAATTCTGCTTATTTAAGGGAGAGAAAAATGGAAAACCTAGAAGGTTTAGATGGTCTGATAGAGCAAGCACCAGAGTTTTTTATGACTTATGGTCTTAAGGCTTTAGCAGCAATAGTTATCTTTATTATTGGTAAATATTTTGCAGGTGTTGCAAAACGTTTGACTATAAAGGTACTAAATAGCCGTAAAGTAGATGCCACTGTCGTATCATTTGTAGCTAATCTAGCTTGGGCATTGGTGTTTGTATTCACTATTATAGCAACATTAGGCCAAGTAGGCGTTCAAACTGCGTCATTAGTTGCTGTTATTGGTGCTGCTGGTTTAGCGGTAGGTCTAGCGCTTCAAGGTTCTTTATCAAACTTTGCTTCAGGCGTGTTGATTGTTTTATTCCGTCCATGTCGTGTAGGTGACTTTATTGAAGCTGCTGGTGTTGCAGGTGTTGTTGATGAAATTACTATTTTCTCAACTCGTTTACGCACTGGTGACAACAAAGTGATTATTGCACCAAACTCTGCGATTATGAACGGCACAATTACTAACTATTCAGCATTAGAAAAGCGTCGTATCGATTTAACCATCGGTGTGTCTTACACTGCTGATATCGCAGTAACGAAGAAAGTCATCGCTGACGTGCTTGATAGCAACCAATCTGTATTAAAAGATCCTGGTTACACAATTGGTTTAGCCGAACTTGCTGATTCATCTATTAACTTTGTGGTTCGTCCTTGGGTTAGTACTGGTGACTATTGGCCAACTCGTTTTGAGTTACTTGAGCAAATCAAGAATGCATTAGATGCTGCTGAAATTGAAATTCCATTCCCACAAATGGATTTACATGTGAAAGAAGTTCCAGCAAAATAAATTACGGCAACGTATGTTTATAAATAAAAACCAGCATTTGCTGGTTTTTTTATACTAGGAGTTTGTATGAAATTAATCACGACCCTTGCAGCAATGACTTTAGTGTCAGCGTCTATTGTCAGTAGTTTTACTATCGCGGGCGAAAAGACCATGATTACAATGGGTGGAAATCCTGTCGCACTTGAAGGTCAAATACCCAGCATTGGAACTCCTGCCCCATTGTTTAAAGTGGTTGACGAAAAGTTTAATCCTGTGAGCTTAAGTGACTTTAAAGGTAAAACAGTACTAATCAGTGCAGTACCAAGCCTAGATACCGGGGTTTGTGCATTACAAACCAAGCGTTTTAATAAAGAATTTAGCCAGTTTGGTGCAGATGTTGTAATGCTTACCATTAGTGAAGATTTACCTTTTGCTCAAAAACGTTTTTGCCAAACGGAAAGCGTGGATAAGATTAGCGTATTGTCAGATTCTGTTTGGCGTGACTTCGGTGAAAAATATGGTTTGCTAATTAAAGACCGTGGTCTGCTTGCTCGTTCTATTTTTATCATTGATGCGCAAGGCATTTTAAAATATCACGAGTTAGTGAGTGAAGTGAGTGAACACCCAGATTACGACGCTGCATTAACTGCACTTACCGAGATTGCTGAAGCCAAATAGTATATTTGACAGTTCAACCATACACCTTTGATAAAATAGAGTATTTCATGATTGATTTTCGAAGTGATACCGTCACTAAGCCTACCCAAGCTATGCGTGCGGCGATGACGCAGGCTGAAGTGGGTGATGATGTTTATGGTGATGATCCCACGGTCAATAGTTTGCAAGACATGGCAGCTGAAATGTTTGGTTTTGACGGTGCATTATTTGTTAGTTCAGGCACCCAAGCTAATTTGTTAGCATTAATGGCTCATTGTGAACGTGGTGATGAATATTTGTGTGGTCAGCAAGCGCATAATTATAAATTTGAAGGTGGTGGTGCGGCAGTACTGGGAAGTATTCAACCTCAACCCCTGATTAATCAAGCAGATGGTAGTATTTTATTAAGTGATATTGACTCAGCAATTAAACCCGATGACATCCATTTTGCCCGTACTCGGTTGTTGAGTTTAGAAAACACCATCGGCGGCAAGGTACTTGGTCAAGATTATTTAGCACAAGCGCAAACACTGGCCTTTAATCGCGGTCTAAAAATACACCTTGATGGTGCTCGTGTGGCTAATGCTGCCGTGGCTCAGGGGATTGCGATTGCTGACATTACGCAATACTTTGACTCGGTTTCTATTTGCTTATCTAAAGGTTTGTGTGCGCCTATAGGTTCGATTTTGTTAGGTGATGAGCGATTAATCGCAAAAGCGACACGGTGGCGAAAAATGCTTGGCGGTGGGATGAGACAAGCTGGGATCATTGCTGCCGCGGCTAAGTTAGCCATCACTGACCAAGTAGAGCGTTTAGCTGAAGATCATCACAATGCTAAATCCTTGGCATTATTACTGGAAGATATTGCTGAGCTGAATGTCGATGTTGAAAGCGTTCAAACCAATATGGTTTTTGCTAAGCTGGCCGAACACATTAATCCCAGTATGCTAGCTCATGCGTTAAGTCGTAAAGGTATATTAATCAGTGGTAGTCAGCAATTACGCTTAGTGACGCATAATAATATTAGCTGCCATGACATCAACACATTTGTACATGAACTCAAGCAAGCGATTCTCCTCGCTAAGTAATAAAAGTCACTTCTACATATTGAGACCGCCATGCGGTCTTTGTATTTTTTTGGTGCGTAATTGCCTTTAATTCGAGCATTTTCAATCTCACACGCTGTCTTTCAAAAATATCCCCTTGAATAATAACAATTAAATAATTGGCCTAAACGTTGCTACTCATTATGAGGTATATGCCTGATGGCATAAAATGAATGGATTAACACGCGAGGTCATCATGAAATATTTTACACGTCATATGGTTATGCCAATTAACCTTAACAGCAGTCAAAGTTTATGCTGCGGACAGCTATTGAGCTGGGTGAATGAAGAGGCGACCATTTTTGCCAGTTGCCAAATGCGCAGCCAATTTCATATTGCTAAAGTCATTTCCGAAATAAACTTTATGGCGCCAGCATATGTGGGTGACATTATTGAATTTGGTTTTGAACTTGTGAGCCTCGGACAAAGCTCAGTGACTGTACGTTGTAAAATTCGTAATAAAGTCAATCATGCCCCAATCGCTTTTATTGATAAAATGGTCTTTGTGAATATCAATGAAAATGGTTTACCTATTCCGCATGGCATGCGTGCCAATGCGGCTTAATATGCCAAAAAAAAGGAGCAAATAAGGGATTATTTGCTCCTAGGAATTCGTTATATCAATATACAAAGTGTTATTTAACTATGTTGTATGCTTATTCAACTTTAGCTATACGGTTTTGATAATCTTCGATTAAATGCTCCATTATCGTATTTGGAGATGCTTCTTGGCAGCAGTTATCTAAATATATTTTAAAGGTGACTAGCGCATGGCCATCGTGCTTTAAACGGCTACTTTGCATGGCAAAATAAGCTTCTTCATTATCAGCTTTTCTCACAACAAAATCTTTAAGCTCAAAAGATTTTGTACCTGAAAGGTTATGCCATTTGGTGATGCGGTCTAGCGCGATTTCACAAGATTGATTAACTTCGATATGGTTGAGCCATGTTGCTGGTTGTTCATTTTCTTTATAGTGCGGGCATCGAACGGTGTAATTATATACATGAGTGATTGCTGTCATTATTTACCTACCTATTCGCTATCTAAGTGGTTTCATCATAGTCCTTATTTTTTGTTTTGGTCAACGGTTATTTCGAGAAGTTAGATCTATGCATCACTTTTTACTAAATTATAAATAACCTATTGTCATCGTTGAATATTTGTTTTAAATAATCGTATTTATACCGTTAAAAAAATAGCACCATCAGATGTCTGATGGTGCTAATCATTCGTATAAATTGATGTTTTTATAGTGCGTTAGTAAAAATCTGACAGATTTCTTCATGCGTAGCTTGTTTAGGATTCGTAAAGCCACAAGCATCTTTTAAGGCATTATCTGCTAGCGTTGGTATATCTTCTGCTTTTACACCTAATTCGGTTAAATTTGCTGGAATATTAACGGCTACAGATAATGTTTTGATGGCTTCAATTGCTGCATTAGCACCTTGTTCTGCTGTGAGCGAGCTGACATCAACCCCCATTGCTTTAGCAACATCACTTAAACGTTCAGGGACCACTTTAGCATTGTACGCTTGCACATGTGGTAGCAATAGAGCGTTACATACACCGTGTGGTAAATCATAGAATCCACCAAGTTGATGTGCCATAGCATGTACATAACCTAAACTGGCATTATTGAATGCCATACCAGCTAGGAATTGGGCATAGGCCATTTGCTCTCTTGCATTAATGTCGTCGCCTTTTTTAACGGCATTGACTAAATTTGCTTTGATCAGTTCGATCGCTTTAATTGCACAGGCATCAGTTATTGGAGTTGCGGCGATAGAAACATAGGCTTCAATAGCATGAGTCAGCGCGTCCATTCCCGTTGCTGCTGTGAGTGATGCAGGCTTTTCTAGCATAAGTTCAGGATCGTTTACTGATAAAATCGGTGTGGTATTTTTATCAACGATGGCCATTTTAATGTGTCTTGCTTCGTCGGTAATAATACAAAAACGAGTCATTTCACTTGCAGTGCCGGCAGTCGTGTTAATGGCAACAAGAGGCATTTGCGGTTTTGTAGATACATCAACACCTTCGTAGTCTTTAATCTGGCCGCCATTGGTCGCCACAAGCGCGATACCTTTAGCACAATCATGCGGTGAACCACCACCTAATGAGATGATAAAATCACATTGATTACTGGTCAGTAAAGCAAGGCCTGCAGTAACATTACCTGTCGTTGGATTTGGTTGCACGCCGTCGAATATCACCACTTCAATACCCTGGGTATTGAGTTTGTCTTGTACTCTCGCCACAAGGCCAATACTGACTAATGGTTTATCAGTTACAATTAATGCCTTTGTAAAGCCTAATGCTTTAATATCATTAATCGCCTCATCTACACTACCTTGACCAAGAATGTTGACGCTTGGAATAAAGAATTTAGTCGCCATAAGTTGTACCCCTATATTTTAATTTTAAATTTTCTCTGTAGTAAAAGTACCAATATGGTTAAGAATATTGTGTGATTTACCTCTAAATATGGATCTACAACGCATTAAATGTATGTGCTTTTACTACATAATCGATGTTTAGCTGATTAATTGTGATCCCTGTCATCTTTGGGGCTGTATTGAGGCTAAATTGCTGAATGTTATCGTGGTTTGGTATGCTTCAATATTAACCGTGTAAGGTATACTTTTTATGTATATCGATATTAGATCTGGATTAAACCATTAATGGGATTTATTTATCACTGCTCATACGGTATAAAGAGCAAAAGAATCATGTTATTAGTTTGATTCTGCTACACTAATTAAAGACTGCTAGGATGCAAATGAGTTTGTTAAGGATGCTTAAGGGAATGTGTAGATGATCAATCTGAATGTTTTTTTCTCTTTTTTCGAAAATGCCGCGCTGCTGTTAGCGTTGGTGTATCTGTATTCGCTTTTTCCTTCCCACCAACATAAATCTCACTTATTTGCATGGCAATTTAGTATGGGCGCGCTGATTGGTATCATCGGTGTGATTATTATGATGAATCCATTGGCTTTCCAAGAAGGGGTATTGTTTGATACTCGTTCTGTATTGTTAAGCCTGTCGGGATTATTTTTTGGATTTATCCCAACTATCATAGCTTCTGTTTGCATGGCGTTATATCGATATAACCAGGGTGGAACTGGTGCTTTGGTGGGCATTTTGATGTTGTTTTGCAGTGGCTTTATTGGCGTGGCCTGGAACCATTACCGTAAAGACCACCTAGATCAAATTAGCAAATGGGCATTTTATACATTCGGTATAATAGTCCATCTTGTATTGTTGTCATCGTTACTGTTATTACCGCTAAATCAAGCCATTGATACGCTTTTGCATATTGGACTGCCCATCTTAATCATATTTCCGCTATTAACGATGGTAATCGGTCACTTACTGGCTCAAATTGTGTTTCGCGAACGTGATATGCAGGTAAAGCTTCAAGAAGATTTTCTTTTTAAAAATCAATTCGACATCGGTAATATTGGTATATCAATTACGTCGAAAGCTAAATACTGGCTTAAAGTTAATCCTTATTTGTGCCAAATGTTTGGCTACAGTGAGAGTGAGTTAAAAGCCCGTACCTGGGTCGAATTAACTTACCCAGATGATTTAAATAAAGACTTACTGTTATACGACAAGATGGTTAAGGGTGATATTGATGAGTATGAAATGGATAAACGTTTTGTGGCCAAAGACGGTTCTATTGTTTATACCCATATCACTATAACGTGCCGACGTAATGTCGAAAATAACGGTTTTTTGGTAATTGCTGGTTTCCTTGATATTACTAAACAGAAAAAAGCTGAGAAAGCATTATTGCAAAGTAAAGAGCAATTAGATTTAGTGCTCGACAGCAGTGAGCTGGGGGTTTGGGATTGGGACGTTGCCAATCGAGCCATGCAGATTAACCGTTATAGTGCTGATATTCTCTGTTGTTCGATGGAAGAATTAAATCAAACCCCAAAAATTTGGGTTGATGCCATTGATCCACAAGATAGGATTCGTTTTTTACGGTCAATTATCGATGTTCGTAAAGGCCGTTGTATCAGCCAAAAGATAGAGTATCAACTGATTAATCTATGGGGGGAAACTCGATGGATATTACAAACTGGGAAGGTCGTTGATATCGATGAGCGAGGAAAACCACTGCGAGTGTGTGGCACTTTAAGTGATATTACCGATATTAAACAGGTCGAGGCGTCGTTAAGTATTGCGGCGTCTGTATACCAAAATTCTAGTGAGGCGATGAGTGTATTTACATCCGATGGAATAATTGTTGACTCAAATCCTGCATTTTCAATGATTACTGGGTTTAACAAGGAAGATATCAAAGGTCAAAGTTTACGTGTATTCCAATCTGAACTACAACCGAAGAGCTTTTACGACCAGCTAGATAAACAACTGAAGCAACTCGGTCGTTGGCAGGGTGAGGTATGGATGCGGCGTAAAAATGGTGAAAACTACCTGATCCTATTAACGATAAACTCAATTAGCCAAACAAAAAATCAGTCTGCTCGTTTTGTTGCGCTATTTTCTGATATTACCGAGAAAAAACAAACGGAAGAGCTTATTTGGCGCCAAGCGAACTATGATGCACTCACTGGCTTACCTAACCGTAGGATGTTATTAGAGTTTTTGACTAAAGAAGTCCAACATAGCGACCGACAGCATAATCACTTTGCTTTGATGTTTTTAGACTTAGATTACTTTAAAGAAATCAATGACACATTAGGCCACGATATGGGTGATGTATTGTTGTTAGAAACCGCAGAACGCCTTAAAAGCTGCGTACGAGAGTCAGATGTCGTGGCGCGTTTAGGTGGCGATGAATTTACCATCGTATTAACCAATCTTGATCATAATCATGGTGTCGAACGCGTTGCGAGCCAAATACTTAAACGCCTAGCTGAACCTTATACATTAGGACAACAGACAGCCTACATAAGCGGCAGTATTGGTATTACTTTGTTCCCCGATGATGCCATCACCACAGAAGCGCTTCTAAAAAATGCCGATCAAGCTATGTATTCTGCAAAATCACATGGCCGAAATCGGTTTAATTATTTCACTCCAGCAATGCAAAGTGATGCCCAAAAACGCATGCAACTAGTGCAAGAGCTAAAAAATGCGGTGCTACAACAGCAATTTGAACTGTATTACCAACCTATTGTTGAGTTAAGCAGTGAGCATATCGTCAAGGTAGAAGCGCTGATCCGATGGAATCATCCTACGATGGGATTTATTTCGCCAGCGGAGTTTATCCCTATCGCAGAAGAGACCGGGATGATTATCGAAATTGGTAACTGGGTGTTTAGTCAGGCCGTGACACAATCTGCTAAATGGAAAAAACAGTTCAATGCGGATATTCAGATAAGTATTAATAAATCTCCGATACAATTTAGAGATGAAACCACAGACGTAAACGATTGGTTATCGCAAATGTCTGAGCAACATGTTGATGCAAAAAGTATCTGTATTGAAATTACCGAAGGGTTGTTGTTAGAAAAAGAACAAAACGTTGAAGCTAAGCTTTTAGCTTACCGCGAGGCGGGGCTTGAAGTGTCGTTAGATGACTTTGGTACCGGTTATTCATCGTTATCCTATTTACGAAAATTCAATATCGATTATCTTAAAATTGATAAATCTTTTGTCAATAATTTAGCCCCTGACAGTAATGATTTAAGTTTGTGTGAAGCCATTATCGTAATGGCACATAAATTAGGCATGAAAGTGATTGCCGAAGGGATCGAAACCGAACAACAGCGAAGCTTACTTGAGTTTGCTGGATGCGATTATGGCCAAGGTTATTTGTTTTCACATGCCTTATGTAGCGAGGATTTTGAAAAGAAATATATGCAACAATATGTTGTGCCAAGGCTGTCGGATGAACTTGTCACAAATTAAGGACAGCTTACTTTTTGCTTGAATCTAGTTCGAATTAAAGTGTTATCGATAGCGACATACGCCAATTAATAGCGTAATGCGAGATATAATTGAAATAGTTAATGCGCTTTAGATTAGTATACAATAGCAGCCTATTTCATTGTTTACTGAGTCTGTTATGTCATTTACTTCGCTAGGGTTATCGCAATTATTATTAGATGCGATTGATCAATCTGGTTATCACACCGCAACACCTGTCCAACAAGCGGTGATCCCACTAGCGCTCAATGGCCAAGATGTGTTGGCCAGTGCCGAAACCGGCACAGGTAAAACAGCTGCATTTGCGTTGCCACTTTTACATCAATTATTACAACAGCCTATAGCCGATATTATTCCCGGCCAGCGTTTGCGCGTGCTCATCATGACGCCGACTCGTGAGCTTGCGATTCAAATCGAACAAAACCTGATTAAGTACAGTCAATTTAGCGACCTTTCTAGCTTAGCTGTTTACGGCGGTGCCAGCATTAATCCACAGCGTAAAACCTTAGAACAGGGCGTTGATGTGTTAGTTGCAACTCCTGGGCGCCTATTTGACATCATTGGCCAACATGAATTGGATTTATCATTTGTGACGCATCTGGTGATAGATGAAGCCGACCGTATGCTTGACTTAGGTTTTGTTAAAGACATCGAAAAAGTAAAACGCCTAATTGCGAAGCCGCATCAAACCATGATGTTTTCTGCCACCTTTTCTGACGATGTAAAAAGTCTTGCGGCTAAAATGCTTAATCAACCTGAATATGTCCATGTTGAAACTCACACGACGGCTGCGAATGTCGCTCAGCAAGTCTATAAAGTGGATGCTCGTCGTAAAGCCGAGCTATTGTCTGAACTTATTGGTAAACACAATTGGCAACAAGTGATGGTTTTTACCAGCCGTAAAGAAACAGCTGAACATTTATTCCGTGAGTTGTCATTGGATGGGATTAAATCAGCGGTATTCCATGGTGATAAGAGTCAAGGTGCACGTAATCGTGCCCTAGAAGAATTTAAGGCCGGCCAATTGCGAGTATTAATTGCTACCGACTTAGCCGCTCGAGGCCTGGATATTCAGGCATTGCCACGTGTAATTAACTTTGAGCTGCCTGAAGAATGTGAAGATTATGTTCATCGTGTTGGCCGTACGGGTCGTGCAGGGTTGGCTGGTGAAGCTATTTCTTTAGTGAGCCCACAAGAACTTGAATTACTCAGTGATATTGAACAGCTTATTGGCCAAACGTTACCTGCACTGACTCCAACTGGTTATGAGGAAGGAGCGCCATTGCCTGCTAGATATCGAGATGTCAGCCCTGAAAAACCAAAGAAAGCCTTTAAGCATAAACGCGGAAAACCACCTCAAGGCGCCGCAAAACCAATGCGTAAAGGTAAATACGCTGCGAAAGTTAAAAAGTGATCACTAAACCGATAAAAACGAATATTATCACCGGTTTTTTGGGGGTAGGTAAAACTACGCTCATTAAAGCGTTGCTGGCCAATAAACCCGAGCATGAAGTGTGGGCGGTTTTAGTCAATGAATTTGGCGAGATTGGCATTGACGGTGGTTTACTCAATGCCGGCTCTACAGCAACTAAAGTCGTGATTAAAGAAGTCCCTGGTGGTTGTCTTTGCTGCGCGGCTGGAGTGCCAACCCAAGTTGCAATAAATCAAATTATTCAACAGGCTAAGCCTGATAGATTATTGATTGAACCTACCGGACTTGGCCACCCAGCTGAAATCGTTAAATTATTACAAGTGCCGCATTTGCAACAGGTGATAAAGGTACAAACTACAGTGTGTTTAGTCGATGCACGTAAGGTCAGTGACAGCCGCTATAATAGCCATGATATTTTTATCCAACAATTGCAGATAGCCGACACTGTGATTGCTAACAAAGCTCAACAATATGGTGAGCAAGAACAGCAACACTTAATCGAATTGATGGCTAGATTGGATAGAGCGGAAACGCCGATTATTAAGAGTGATGATTATTTTAGCCAAAAAGGGCAAGTAGAACAGCTGATCGCCATATTAAATCAGCCTAGTGGCCGAGCGACGGCTAGCATCATGTCAGAGTCCAAGCCTACCAGCTTGCTTTCTCGAACGGCAGATCAATGGTTATTGCCTATGGCTACATCAACTCAAGGTGGCGATAAATTACAACAACAGCTAGCTGAGCAGGGCTATATTTACAAAACTAATCAAGGTGAGGGCTGTTTTAGCTACGGTTGGGTTTTAGACAGCCAGCGCAGTGTTGATTTTGACCGTTTTATGGTATGGATTGACTCTGTAAAGTTGCTAAATGTAATAAGATTAAAAGCCATTGTCATTACCTTTGACGGCATTCTAAGTGTCAATATGGTTGATGATAAATTAACTCTCGACGAATTAGATGATGCCCTTGATTCGCGTATCGAGATCATTAGCGACAAACCGCTTGATGGTGGCACACTTCAACAACAGTTATTTGAATGCTATTGAGCTGATCAATTAGCAATAATCCAATAAAAATGGGCATTGATAAATAATCAATGCCCATTTTGCGTTTAAGAGGTTAACAATACTCTGCAGATTAGCGAGTACATTCCTCTAACAAATACGCTAAGTGTCGATATGAAATACCACTGTGTTGGGTTAATCCTACTTCACACATTCTGTTAGCGTAATACCCTTCTTTGGTTTCCGCTGGAATGAGTTTTTTGATATTACGTAAGGCGCTGGCGTTGATTTCAGGCTTGTACAAGCCTTTTTCTCCCGCATAACCGCAACACGTAATACCTGCTGGTAATACAACATGTTTAGCACATGCATCGGCAATCGCTTGTTGTTTAGGTTCTAGCTTCATCTTACGGGCACTACAGCCTTGGTGTAAGGTGACGTTAGATTTTTTAGTGATGGTCATGTTGGGTAGCAAATTATCGTGCATAAACTCGACTAAGTCTGTAATGGCTACTTTAGGGTTGCCAGTTAACGTACGATAAGTACAAGACAAGGCATCAACTACAACAGGCACTTTTCCGTTGTCAGATAGCTTGCTTAACGCATCAATGAGTTCATCACGTTTAGCGTCGGCATTTTTAAAATCACCTTTTGATTCCCACATCTGGCCACAGCATAAATGACGAGTATTATCTGGGATAATCACGTTGTAACCAGCACGTTCGAGTAAGGTAATAACCACTTCTGGTAAGGTGCGGTTATCAGGATCTTTTGGTGTTGGCCCAAAGGTTCTGCCGCCACAAGCAGGGAAGTATAATACCGTTTGCTGGCCCGGTTTATGAGGCGATGGCTTAGCGACTTTACCACCTTTTGGAAAATCTGGATTCCAATAGGGTACTTCTTTAGTGATCATTCTACCCGCATTCATCAGTGAGTTGGTGATAGTGTCACCGGTCACTTTATGAAGAATGCCAAGAATATCAAACCCAGTACTAATCACCTGGTTTACTGCACCAAAATGCTTCGCTTGGAAGTCGAGTACTTTTTGTTCTGTAGTGGTGATATAAGGGGTACGTAATTTACGTACTAACTGACCCATGCTGTTATCAACAGGGCAGGCGATAGTACATAACTGACAAGCAGCACAGGTGTCGATAACATCGTACTTCGAGCTGGCACGCATTTCTGCTGCCGCTTTTTTGTCACCTGACTGTTCTAGGCGTTCAATCTCACGTAATACTGCTATACGTTGACGTGGAGAGAAGTTAAGTGCCGATGTTGGACAGGTCTTTTCGCAGAAACCACATTCAATACATTTATCGACAAAGTCATCTACTACAGGGCATGGTTTAATATTTTTGACATGGACTTGTGCGTCGTTGTTTAAAATAACACCTGGGTTGAGCAAGCCGCTCGGATCAAAAATTTGTTTAATTTGCTTCATAAGGGTGTAAGCATCGCTACCCCATTCCATTTCCACAAATGGTGCGACAGCTCGTCCAGTACCATGTTCCGCTTTCATCGAACCATCGTATTTATTGATGACCATATCAGCGACATCTTGCATAAAGGCATGGAAACGATCGATATCGCCTTGCGAAGCAAACGTAGGGGTAATGATAAAGTGGAAGTTACCCGCAAGTGCATGGCCGTAAATCACCCCTTCTGGGTATCCATGCTTATGGAATAACGCAGTTAAATCTGCAGCTGCGCTCGCTAAATGTTCAAGCTCAAACGCCACATCTTCAATAATAACTGATGTTCCTTTAGGGCGTGCACCACCAATAATAGGGAACAAGCCCGAACGCATTGCCCAATACTGGCCAAATACCGCAGGATCTTTACTGAACTCAATCGGACGTTCGGTTTTAATGTGTGCAATTTTTTGGATCACGTCATTGGTATAGCTATCGAGTGTTTGAGAATCATTTGCGCGTGATTCAATCAACAAAATAGCAGAGCCTTCAGGTAACTGGCTTAGCCATTCAGGCATGCCGGTTTTGCCTGTCACTGATTTAATTGAGGCCCAATCGAGTAATTCAGCTGCAGCAACACTGTCACCTTTAATGAGCGGGATTGAGCTTGCAGCGTCTTCCATATTGAAAAACACTGCCATGGCAGACGCTTTAAATTGCGCTTCTTCTACCGTGTGATAAGTGATTTCATTAACAAACGCCAATGTACCTTCAGAACCAACAATAAGGTGATTGATGATGTCAAAAGGGTCATTAAAATCGACTAAAGAATTGATGCTATAACCCGTCGTGTTCTTAATCGAGAATTTCTTACGAATACGCGCTGATAGTGTTGGGTTATTTTGGGTTAACTGCGATAAATCAGTTAACGCAGCTAAAAGCATCGAATGCGATTGGCTGAATGCAGCTTTAGAGTGCGGACAACCGGTATCTAACTCGGTACCATCAGCAAGCATTAGCTTTGCAGACTTAATGGTTTGATAGCTGTTTTGCGCCGTACCACAACACATTCCCGAGGCATTGTTAGCAACCATACCACCGACTTGTGCTGAGGCGAGGGTAGCAGGGTCTGGGCCGATTTTCTTGTTAAATGGTTTTAATGCCGCGTTGGCATCAGACCCAATTACAGCAGCACCAAGCGAAATAGAGGATTTATCTTCGCTGATTTCAATAGTTCTAAAACCATCGTGACCAAGAATGAGCAAAATACCTTCACCAATAGCTTGGCCTGATAAACTGGTACCTGCTGCGCGAAATGTTACCGGTACATTGTGTGCTCTTGCTACGTTTAACGTTATTTTTACTTGTTCTATGGTATCTGCGTGAACGACGATTTCAGGGACGATACGGAAATAACTGGCGTCGGTAGACCAAGCAAAGCGACGAACCGGATCATTGGTAACACATTTGCTGCCTAATTGAGACGTTAAAATATCCATTACCACTTGATAGTTTATAGTCATAACATGCTCTCTTACACTGTAATGTTGTGTAGGCAGTTATGCCTACTGTTTTATACTCTTATGTTGGAGTTGTAACATTGTTGGCTACAACTCCAATCTGCTTGAGTATTTCGTTATCAATATGAATTTGAGTAATTAAAAACCGCCCCAGATAACCGCAATGGTGCCTGCAACAAGTGCATAACCAAGGGCGATAGGCATCGTTTTACGAATGATTTCAGACTCACGTCCAGCCATGCCAACTACAGTAGCGGCAGCAACAACGTTCATCACACACATCATATTACCGGCGTTCGCGCCAATACCTTGTAGTGCCAACGCTAACGCGTGGTTCATGCCAATGTTATCGGCTACAGAATATTGTAAGCCTGAGAACATCATGTTTGAGAACGTGGCAGAACCTGAAAGGAATGCACCGAAAATACCCACAACAGGTGATACCCAAGCCCAGACAGAACCCATGCTATTTGCGAGTAAATCGGCAAGTGCAACTGGCATTGACGCCAGGCCAGCTCCGTTTTCGCCAGAGTTCAGGAAGATTTTTACCATAGGCACAGATGCACCTAATGAAATGATGGTAGGTAACATTGATTTACATGACACAGTCAATGATTGCTTCATCGCTTTTGGTTTCATTTTGAATAACACAAAACCAAACAAACACACAGCAACAAAGAAAATACCAGGCGCATAGAAGGTGGCAAACCCCGCTTTTAGTTCGGTGCCTAACAAGCCTGTCCAGCTGATGTTAAAGCTCGTTAGCCAACTCTTAAATGGACCCACAACGCGAGATAGCACCAACAGCGCAGCCATAATGATATAAGGAGACCAGGCTGCAATTTGCGAGAACTTAACCGGTGTTTCGTCAATGGCTAGCTCTTCTTCTGACTTGTTATCATTTTCGCTAAAATCACACCAAGGTTGTGAAGGTAATAACCAGCCTTTTCTTGCCACGGGGATGACTAATGCCATACCGACAAGAGAGCCAATAACAGAAGGGAATTCAGGGCCTGCAAAGTAGTTAATTAACCATGCAGGGATGGTGAATGCAAAGCCTGCAAATATAGCGAATTTCCATATTTGCAAACCTTCTTTAATTGACTTATTACGACCAAAGAAACCCGTTAATACACACACCATCACTAATGGGATCAGTGAACCGGTAATCAAATCGATAGTGATCATGTGTTTAGCAATAAACTGCGCGTAACCCACAAACGTGCCGCCATGTTCAGCAAATTGTGCTGCTGCCATGTTAACGCCACCTTCAGTTAGACCCTGTTCCATACCAAATAAAACGGGTAAACCAATTGCACCAAATGATACTGCAGTCGAGTCACCGATTAAGGCTACCACCGCTGCGGCAATAGGAGGCACACCGAGTAATACAAGTAATGGTGCACCAATAGCCGCTGGGGTACCAAAACCTGCAGAGCCTTCAATGAACGAGCCAAATAACCAACAAATAATCACAACTTGCACACGTGCATCAGCACTAATGTTGGTGAATCCAGAACGAATGGTGTCCATCGCGCCAGAATATTTTAAGGTATTTAACAAAAACACCGCGCCAAAAATAATGGTAAGCGGTGTTAATGCAGAAAGGAGTCCTTCGACAACGGAAGCGGCGAGAAGCATCGTGTCCATTTGCCAAATAAAGATTGCTGCCAGACCTGTCGCAATCATTGATATCGGCATTGCTTTGGATGCCGGTAAGCGCATGAGTACTAAAAATACCATTACGCTGATAATAGGCGTTAAGCTTGCTAGTAACTGTAGAAATGTCATGTATACCTCTGTATCACTTATAGTGGGTATTAAATTGTTATTATTTGTTAGCTTTTCGCTAACTAGGGCGTAATAGACGTTATTTAAGTGTTAAATGTGTTGATCGAGATCATTTAACATACGAGAAACAGACTTTGCTTATCGAAGTGGGATCTACATCCAATAGCAGTATTTTGAATGTCGGTTTTAGATCACGTTTTTTGATAGCGAAAATAATCATAAAAAAAGCCAAGCGTTAAAAACGATTGGCTTTAAGATAACGTTAATTAGCGGTTGTGAATGTGAAGGGCTTCACGTGAACGTTTGAGAAGATGTGAGCTAGTTCAAATTTAAAAAAGTTTACTTCCCCAGCCTAATTTATTTCGCAGCACATGGAAGTAATTATGACCTTTCGGGTGGATTAGTCTGAGGCGTTCATTGGAGCGGCGAATAAAGATTTCATCACCTGGTAAAACGGCTAAATGCACATGGCCGTCACAACTGACTTCGAGGTTTTCATCATTATTGGGTGATACGACGAGCTTAATATTGCTACAGGCATCAACCACAATTGGCCGACAAGATAAGGTATGAGGAAACATCGGCACCAAAATAATGGCTTGTAAATTAGGGGTTAAAATAGAACCGCCAGCTGATAATGAATAGGCTGTGGAGCCTGTTGGCGTTGAAACGATCATGCCATCAGCGCGTTGGCTGTACATAAATTGCTCATCAATATAGACTTCAAATTGAATCATGTGCGCAATTTTTCCAGGGTGCAATACGGCTTCGTTTACGGCTGTATTACTTGCGATGATCTTACCGTGGCGATGCACTTCTGCTTCAAGTAAAAAGCGATGCTCTGTTTCAAACTCTCCGTCTAACACTTTAGATAACGCGTCTTCAAAGTTGTCTGGTGGCAAGTCGGTTAAAAAACCTAGATTACCGCGGTTAACACCAATAACGGCAACATCAAATCTTGCTAATACTCTAGCGGCACCTAACATATTACCGTCACCACCCACGACGATGGCTAAGTCGCAATGTTCACCCATTTCGAGTAAGTCCATTGAGCAAACATCAGGGCCTAACTCTGCAGAGACACGTTCTTCAACAATCACATTAAAGCCCTGAACACTGAGCCAATGAAGCAATCGCCGTAAGGTTTGATTGGTCCCTTCGTGATGCGGTTTGCCGATGAGGCCGATTGTTTTGAACAATTTAGTCATATTCGAGTTTGTTGTGCCTTTAGGACTTGAAACATATGAATTGATCCCCATAATATACTCAAACTTATTAAAAGTGTGATAATTGCTGTTAATTAATCAGTAAATAGTCACATTATTAGCATATCCAATTTTGCATTTTTTAGCTGGAGTGAAAATGAGCAACGAATCGAACAACGCACCGCAAGATCAAGTGGAAGAAGTGGTAACACCTGAAGTCGTGGCTGATGAAGCAAGTTTGATGGATGAATTGACCCACGCAAATTTTCGCATCGAAGAATTAGAACAGCAATTAGCTGAAACCCAAGCGGCACTAACCGAGCGTAAAGATGTTGAAATGCGCGCTGCGGCTGAAACGCAAAACATCCGCACTCGTGCAGCCAAAGATGTTGAGCAAGCACGTAAATTTGCTTTAGAAAAATTCGTTAATGAATTATTGCCTGTCATTGATAATATGGAACGCGCTCTGCAGGGAACAGACCCTGAGAATGAGTCGACCAAAGCCATTTATGAAGGTGTTGAATTAACCATGAAAGGGTTCCTGACTTCAGTTGAGAAGTTTGGTGTAACCCAAGTTAACCCTCAAGGCGATGCATTTAACCCTGAGCACCATCAAGCCATTGGCATGCAACCAAGTGCTGAGTTCCCAGCGAACACGGTAATGATGGTGATGCAGAAAGGGTATTTGCTCAATGAGCGTTTATTACGCCCAGCCATGGTAATGGTTTCTCAAGGCGGTAATAGCGTCGACGTTGAAGCATAGGTGTAGAAACGTAGAGGCTTACCCTATAGACAGAAACGTAATGTTGAAAAATCGATGTTAATTAGTTTCACTGTCAAATAGGCACAAAAAAGGACTGAATTATCAGTCCTTTTTTTATGGTTGCCATTTAATCTAGCGAACTAAAATCCACGTTAACTATGCAATAAACGCCTGGATTTGCGCTAAAATCCCTGCTGAATCAAGCTGTAATTCTGCTGTGATTTCGTCTGGTGCACCGTGTTTAATAAATTCATCAGGCAAACCTATTAATAACACCGGTTTTACAATGCGCATTTGTTGTAGTGCTTCGAGTACGCCAGAACCTGCACCACCCATGACCGCATTTTCTTCAACGGTAATAATCACATCATGGCTGTTTGCCAGCTCAGCCAGCAAATCAACATCAAGTGGCTTCACAAAACGCATATCAGCGACACTGGCATCAAGTTGATCAGCTGCCTCTAATGCGGCGGCTAATGTGGTACCAAAGTTAATAATGGCAATTTTTTTACCTTGACGCTTTAACAGCCCTTTACCAATAGGCAAGGTTGTCATTTTTTCGACCTGCTCAGCACCAGTCGCACTACCTCGAGGATAACGCACAGCGGTAGGGCCGTCTTGGTAACAATAGCCGGTGTACAGCATTTGGCGACATTCGTTTTCATCTGACGGCGCCATAATGACCATATTCGGAATACAGCGCATAAAGCTTAAATCGAATGCACCCTGGTGAGTCGGGCCATCGGCACCCACTATGCCACCACGGTCTATTGCAAAGAGTACCGGTAAACGTTGTAAGGCCACATCGTGGATTAATTGATCATAGCCACGCTGCAAAAAGGTGGAGTAAATTGCGACAACAGGCTTAAGGCCTTCACAGGCAAATCCAGCACCGAGTGTCACCGCATGTTGCTCTGCAATAGCCGCATCAAAATACTGCGTAGGGAAACGCTGCGAAAACTCAACCATACCAGAGCCTTCACGCATTGCAGGCGTTATCGCCATCAACTTATCATCTTGTTCGGCAACATCGCACAACCATTTACCAAACACTTGCGAGAAAGTCGGTAATCCGGGTTTTGTCGCTGGTTTTTTAAATAGGCTAGGGTCAAATTTCGGCACTGCATGCCAACCAATAGGATCTTTCTCTGCGGGTTCATAACCACGACCTTTTTTGGTCATGATATGCAGCATTTGAGGGCCTTTGAGGTTGCGCATATTACGCAAGGTTTCTACCAGCGAGTCCACATCATGGCCATCAATTGGGCCAATGTAATTAAAACCTAGTTCTTCAAATAACGTAGCCGGAACGACCATGCCTTTAAGGTGCTCTTCGGTGCGCTTAGCCATTTCTTTAATGACAGGCATGCCTTTAAGCACTTTTTTACTGCTTTCGCGGATGGTGGTGTAAAAACGTCCAGACATCAACTGAGCTAAATGATTGTTTAATGCACCCACATTTTCTGAAATCGACATTTCATTGTCGTTCAATACAACCAGCATGTCTTTATGCAAGTCTCCAGCGTGGTTCATGGCTTCAAATACCATGCCACCGGTCATCGCACCGTCACCAATAACGGCCACGACTTTACGCCCAACCGCTTCTTTGTCTGCGGCGACTGCCATGGCTAATGCGGCACTAACAGATGTGCCAGAGTGGCCAACGCTAAAGGTATCGTATTGACTTTCTTCACGCCACGGAAAAGGATGCAGACCATTTTTTTGCCTAATGGTGTGCATGCGCTCACGGCGATCGGTTAAAATTTTATGTGGGTAGGCTTGATGGCCGACATCCCAAATCAAACGGTCAAATGGGGTGTTATAGACATAATGAAGTGCCACAGTTAATTCAACTGTGCCTAAGCCAGACGCAAAATGTCCGCTGGAAATACCAACAGACTGAAGTAAGAATTGTCTAAGTTCATCAGACACTTGTGGAAGTAAACCTTGCGGTAACTTCCTTAATTCTTCTGGTGTATTAGCCTGAGCTAGTACTGGGAATTTAGAAATATCGAAACTCATAGCGAGATTTTCTGACTCTTATTATAATCTTCGCTCAATAATATAACGGGCGAAGTCTGCAATTAACTGGCTATTGTATGGCAATTTAGTCAGCGCTGATAGTGCATCTTGTATTAGTTGTTCCGCACAGGCCTTTGCACCATCAAGACCCAGTAGTTTAGGGAAGGTACTTTTATTGGATTGCTCATCACTGCCTTGAGGTTTTCCAAGCTCTTCCGTGCTTGCGGTAATATCTAAAATATCGTCCTGAACTTGAAACGCTAATCCTAATGATTGGGCGTATTGCATCATTAGTTGGTACTGCACTTTTGGCACATTGGCAGTAATTAATGCAAGTTCAACGGCGCAACTAATTAACGCACCGGTTTTTTTATTATGTAATTCAGTTAAGCGTTGTAAATTTATACTGTGATTTGTGGCGCTAAGATCAATCGCCTGACCACCACACATGCCTTGGTAACCCGAGGCTTTGGCTAATGCGCTCACCATCGCTAATTGTTGGCTTGGGGTGAGTGTTTCACATGGCGCTGTAATGATCTCAAACGCCAGCGTTTGCAAGGCATCACCGGCTAAAATGGCGGTAGCTTCATCAAAAGCAATATGAACGGTTGGCTGGCCACGACGTAGCGCGTCATTGTCCATTGCGGGTAAATCATCGTGTATTAATGAGTAAGCATGAATACATTCAATGGCTGCAGCCGCTTTATCAAGGGCGTCAATATTGACCCCTAGCATGTCGCCAACACTGTAAACCAAAAACGGTCGAATTCGCTTACCGCCTAATAACGCACCATGCAACATGGCCGCCTTAAGGTGAGTCGCGGCATCATCAAGTTGATTTAAATGTTCACTCAGAACAGCATCAACTCGTTTTTGGTAAGTTTTTATCGCTTCAGCTAACACGTATTAAGACCTATATTTCAACCTAAATGATTGACGATTATTCACTTTCGACTGAAAATGGTGCTAATTCAACATCATTTTCATTTAATAAAATAGACACTTTTTGTTGAGCTTGTTCAAGCTTAGTTTGGCTTTGACGCACTAAGGTAATACCACGTTCAAATTGTTTGAGCGCGTCATCTAGTGAGACTTCACCTTGTTCTAAGTGAGCTACAATGGTTTCGAGTTCTGTTAAAGATTGCTCGAAACTGAGATTTTCTGGTTTTTTAGCCACGGTTAATATTCCTCTCTTGGCGCGAGTGACAAGGTATATCAGCCCAGCGTATCGGTCAAATACAGTCGCTGGTTATTTGCTCAACAGCACGCTTTGTTATTGAATTTTTTTTAGAAACCTTAAAAACGGGCTAAACTTGAGCCAACTTTGTCCGATAAAGAGTTAAGATTTTAAATCGATAGCGTAAACTGCTGTTAGATTGATACCATCATGTAATATAAAAACGGGCATGTTATCTAAAGAGAGTATTGCAACTTTTACAGTAATGCATAACGATTGAGATTAAGATTGCTTGTTATCAATGTTAGCTGTGCTAAAACGTCATTATAAATTGCACTTAATAAAGCGCACAATAAAGCAGAATCATCACTGCGATTGAGGAGAGGTTGTGGATTTAGCTACCCTAATAGGTATTATCGGCGCGTTTGGGTTTATTATCGGTGCCATGGTTACCAGTGGCGGTATCGGCCTATTTATTGACGTTGCTTCAATATTAATTGTTATAGCCGGCTCTATTTTTGTGGTGATGATGAAATTTAACTTAGGTCAATTCCTAGGTGCTGTAAAAATTGGACTAAAAACGTTTATTTTCAAAATTGATAAACCAGAAGATTTGATTGAACAATCAGTTACTATGGCTGATGCCGCGCGTAAAGGCGGATTTTTAGCGTTAGAAGAAGCGGTCATTACCAATACTTTTATGCAAAGAGCTGTTGATATGCTTGTCGACGGTCATGACGGTGATGTTGTCCGTAATGCCCTTGAAAAAGACATCGCCTTGACTGAGGAACGCCATAAAACAGGGATAAGTATTTTTAGGGCATTTGGTGATGTAGCCCCTGCGATGGGTATGATTGGTACACTCGTAGGGTTAGTTGCGATGTTATCTAACATGGAAGACCCTAAATCGATTGGTCCTTCGATGGCCGTTGCCTTATTGACCACACTTTATGGGGCAATGATTGCTAACATGGTGGCAATACCTATGGCGGATAAACTTGCTCTGCGCATGGGCGAAGAAATGCTTAATCGTAATCTCATTATGGATGCTGTATTAGCTATTCAAGATGGTCAAAATCCACGTGTGATAGAAGGGTTCCTCAAAAACTACCTCGCGGAGAAACAACGCAAAGTTAACACGACAGACGGAGAATAGTCATGGCTAAGGCCAAGTGTCAATGTCCACCTCCTGGCGCCCCGATGTGGTTAGCAACCTTTGCTGACTTAATGTCGTTGTTGATGTGCTTTTTCGTGTTGTTATTGTCATTTGCAGAAATGGATGTTTTAAAATTTAAGCAAATAGCAGGCTCCATGAAGTATGCATTTGGGGTGCAAAATAAGGTTGAAGTAAAAGATATTCCCAAAGGAACATCTGTCATTGCGCTTGAGTTTCGCCCTGGTAGACCTGATCCCACGCCGATTGAAATTATTAATCAGCAGACTAACGAAATGACTCAGCCGACAATTGAATATCAAGCCGGTGAAGAAGACAGCGCGGGCGGCACACAAAAACAAAGTGGTGATCAGCGTGGTGGTAATGCTGCTGCAACGGCTCAGGAAGTCGCCGAGGCGGTCAAAAAAGATGCCGCTTCTGCACAAGAAAACATTAATGAACAAGTGAAAAAAATGGCTGAAAAACTCAACGAAGAGATCGTTGACGGCGCCATTGAAATTGAATCGCTAGGTCAACAAATCATTATTCGAATTCGTGAAAAAGGCTCGTTTGCTTCAGGTTCTGGTTTTTTACAGCCTAAATTTAAACCGATTGTTCGCTCCATTGGTGCGCTACTTAAAGATGTACCTGGTATTGTGACGGTATCTGGCCATACCGATGGTGCTCATATTAGTAACGAGCTTTATAGTTCTAACTGGGAGTTATCGAGCCAACGTGCAGTTGCCGTAGCGGATGAGTTGAGACGCGTATCAGGATTTGATGAAACGCGGATGAAGGTTGTGGGTGAAGCGTCAAATAGACCGCTTGTGCCTAATGATACCAATGAAAATCGCACTCGTAATCGTCGAGTGGAGATTTCCATTGAACAGGGCAAAGCAAAAGAATCAAATGAGATAACCGTAGAACAATAAGATGGTTTTCTGACAAAAAAGCGCAGCCTAAACAGGTTGCGCTTTTTTGTTATATGAATGTGTATTAACTGTGTTGTCTGCACAAAATGCATGATTAACCGGTGAATATGTTTGGTTAATAGTCAGCTTTTGGTATAATCCGCGAATTATTGCTTACGTTTTGGCTTTGGTTTATTAATAAACCGTGATGCATCAAATCTGTAAGCTGTGTTTTTAATTTATAATCAACGTATTACAACTCCTTTTAGCGAGCCACACTTTGTCTGTGCTAAGGGATAAGTTATGCCTGCGGACACCCCATGAAGTTTATTGTAAAGCTGTACCCTGAAATAATGATGAAGAGCAAGTCGGTAAGAATGCGTTTTACCAAAATGCTCGAAACTAATATTCGTAACGTGCTGAAAAAGGTTGATGAAGAAGCCAAAGTACAACGTTTATATGATCGTATTTTAGTGAGAGTACCAGTCAATAAGCCTGAATTAGTCGATGCGTTCGCCGAGCGTTTAGGCTGTATTCCAGGTATTGCTCATGTTGTGCAGGTGAGTGAATATGCTTTTGATTCAATTGATCATATTTATCAGCAAGTGTTGCCTAAATACCGTGATGAAATCGCGGGTAAAACCTTTTGTGTGCGAGTGAAGCGTTCAGGTAACCATGATTTTAATTCTATTGAAGTTGAACGGTATGTTGGCGGCGGATTAAACCAACACACCGACGCGCTGGGCGTAAAACTTAAA
This sequence comes from Shewanella sp. MF05960, assembly GCF_050849305.1. Taxonomy (NCBI): domain Bacteria; kingdom Pseudomonadati; phylum Pseudomonadota; class Gammaproteobacteria; order Alteromonadales; family Shewanellaceae; genus Shewanella; species Shewanella sp. MF05960. The sequence goes on from NZ_JBOZPS010000009.1 coordinate 44,006, forward strand.
AATCCAGACGTAACAGTGAACCTTGAAATTGATCAAGACAAGTTATACATGGTTGAACGTCGAATTCCAGGTCTAGGTGGTTTTCCTATGGCGACTCAAGAAGACGTGTTATCGCTTATTTCTGGTGGTTTTGATTCAGGCGTATCGAGTTTCCAGTTTATTAAAAAAGGTGCCCGTACTCATTACTGCTTCTTCAATCTTGGTGGTGCTCAGCACGAGATTGGCGTAAAGCAAGTGGCTTACCACTTGTGGAAAACGTATGGCGAATCTCACAAGGTTCGTTTTGTGTCTGTGCCGTTTGAACCTGTAGTGGCTGAAATTCTTGAACGTATTGATAATGGCCAGATGGGCGTAGTGTTAAAACGTATGATGATGCGCGCCGCAACTCGTATCGCTGACAAATTTGGCATCCAAGCGTTAGTGACGGGTGAAAGTTTAGGTCAAGTATCAAGCCAGACATTAACCAACTTAAACGTGATTGATCGCAGTACTGATTTATTGATTTTGCGCCCGCTAATTGCAATGGACAAGCAAGATATTATTAATCAGAGCCGCGTGATCGGCACTGAAGATTTTGCTAAATCGATCCCTGAATATTGCGGTGTAATTTCACAAAAACCAACCGTGAAAGCGATTTTGTCTAAAGTGGAAAAAGAAGAGCTTAAATTCTCTGAGGATTTAATTGACCGTGTTATTGAGGCCGCTGTGGTGATGGATATCCGTGACATTGAAGCTGAAATGAATAAGCAAGTCACTGAAACTGAAACGGTGAAAGATGTGGCTTCAGGCGAGATTGTCATTGATGTGCGCGCACCGGAAGAAGAAGAGCGTAAACCATTAACGCTGGACAACGTGATGGTGAAAGCGATCCCATTCTTTAAATTAGCGACTCAGTTTGCTGATTTAGACAAGAGCAAAACGTATCTTCTGTATTGTGACCGTGGTGTGATGAGTAAACTGCAAGCGTTGTATTTAATTGAGCAGGGTTATACGAACGTTAAAGTTTACCGTCCATAAACATAACGCCAATCAATAATGCTGATGGCGTTATTGATTGGTTGATGATTTACAGATAATAAAAACTTACAGACAATAAAAAACCGCATTAAATGCGGTTTTTTATTGTCTGCGCGCTGAGCGAAAATTAGTTTGCCTGGGTCGCTTCAGAAGTTTTTTGTGCTTCTTCATTGTCTGCAACTAAAATGCTGTTAACATCATCATTGATGTCAACTTTCATCGCTTCAATGCTTTGAGATAATTCAGCATGCAAATCGATCATGTTGATAGGTTCTAGCTCTGTTGCTTGTGCAGTAGTCAATCCAATGATGGATGTCAGAATTAATGCCGCAATCGTTTTTAAGTTGAACATTGGGTGAGCCTCCAGGCTAATGTGTCACATTTGCCGGACTATCCCGATAACGTCGTAGAGATGTCCAACTGTATTTTCAATGATGCTAATTTAACCAAACACAGTGTTCTTTACAAGCGACAAAAAATAACGATAATCATTAGAAAAACTAATTATAAAACGAGAGATTGATCACTATGTCTAGACGATTGCCCCCCTTAAATGCGGTGAAAGCATTTGAGGCCGCAGCAAGGCATCTGAGCTTTACCCGCGCCGCAGAAGAGTTGTTCGTCACTCAAGCCGCAGTAAGTCATCAGATTAAAGCATTAGAAGATTTTTTAGGGCTAAAGCTGTTTAGACGTAAGAATCGATCATTATTGTTAACAGAAGAAGGTCAAAGTTACTTTCTCGACATCAAAGATATTTTTATTGAGCTGGGTGAAGCGACAAATCGCTTGCTTGCGCGCAGTGCTGTTGGCTCATTAACGGTTAGCATGTCTCCCAGTTTTGCGATCCAATGGTTGGTGCCTCGTTTGGCAAAATTTAGCGAGAAAAATCCTGATATCGACGTGCGTATTAAAGCCGTAGACAGTGACGCAAGTTCGTTAACCGACGATGTCGATGTGGCGATTTATTACGGCCAGGGTAACTGGCCTGGCTTACGTGCAGACAAATTACGTAATGAAGTGCTCATTCCTGTATGTTCTCCATTATTACTTAATGGCCCAAAGCCTTTATCTCAGCCCAGTGATTTAAAGTTCCATACTTTATTGCATGACTCTAGTCGCCAGGATTGGCAAGCATGGTTTAGGCAGTGCGGCGTTACCGACATTAACGTTAACCAGGGGCCGATATTCAGTCACTCGTCACTAGTGCTACAGGCTGCTGCTCACGGGCAAGGCGTGGCGCTAGGCTACAGCGTATTGGCAAGGCCAGATATTAAAGCGGGGCGCTTAATTTGCCCGTTTCCTGAAGTGTTAGTCAGTAAAGATGCGTATTACCTTGTTTGCCAGCAAAATCATTCTGAAATTGGCAAAATTTCAGCATTCAGAGAATGGATGGTCGACATGTTTGCAGAGGAGTCGCGCAGTGAGTTGCTTACCGGATAGTCAAACCGAACTGGCGCAAGATTATGTTTTACAAGGGGCTAAAAGTGATACCTTGATCATTTTTGCTCATGGAGCCGGCGCGAATATGCACCATGAGTTTATGGTCAATATGAGTGACCAATTAGTCACAGCGGGCTTTCAAGTGTATCGATTCAATTTTTTGTATATGCAAGCGAATATGCAAGATGGTAAACGTCGACCACCCGATCGCGCGCCCAAATTGCTGCATCATTTTGAACAAGTGTTGATAGACGTTGGACATAAAATTGAGCAAGGGCTAATTGCGCCTAAACGTATTGTACTTATGGGTAAATCAATGGGCGGACGAATGTCGGCTATATTGACCAGCAAACAACACTCCTTTGTGTCATCACAAGCGCAAGATATCGCTGCTCATATTAGCGCCGTGATTTGCTTAGGCTATCCGTTTATTCCGCTAAAAGGCGGCGAACCTCGTTTAGCGCCTATTCAAACTAATCCATTACCTATACTTATCGTTCAAGGTGAACGAGATAAGTTTGGTGGCCGTGAACAAATCCCTGCCTGGACGCTAACAGAAAAGACGCAATTATGCTGGATGAGCGATGGCGATCACAGCTTACAACCCCGAAAGTCGTCCGGTTATACCTTAGCGGGTAATATGCAACTGGCGATAAACAGTATCAGTCAATTTATTGCTTCTAATGGTTAACTCTTTTTAAGTATTCGATAGGAATAATGACATGAATAAAAGCTTGTTGCTTGTCGCAACCCTAAGTGGATTTTTAGCGGTGGCTCTGGGAGCATTTGGTGCTCATGGACTAAAAGCAATCGCACCACCAGAGTTAGTGAACATTTTTAAACTCGGTGTTGAGTATCAGTTTTATCATACTTTTGCATTGATCGCGTTAGCCTTTTCGGGTCATTGGATTACCTCTAAATTACTCAATTGGGCAGCTTACAGCTTCATTGCCGGTATGGTGCTATTTTCAGGCTCGTTGTATTTATATGCCTTTACTGGCGCGAAATGGATTGGGCCAATAACCCCTATGGGTGGTTTGTGTTTACTGATAGGGTGGGTGCTATTTGCTGTCGCTGTCTGGCAATCAAAAACCGATAAATAACGGAACACCTAAATTCTCCCCCCTGACGTTTTTTTGGGTATAATAGCGAGATTATTGTCTCGCGATTCTATGCGACCATCCTTACGTTAAGGCTCCAAATGAAAAACCTATTCCTATTTTGTCGTTCAGGCTATGAAAAAGACTGTGCGGCAGAAATTCAACAACGTGCAGCAGAACTCAATGTTGGTGGCTTTGTTAAAACCAACGTTAATGATGCTTATGTTATTTATCAGTGTTTTGAAGAGGATGGGGCGGATACTTTAGCTAAAGATTTGGCGCTAAGTTCATTGGTCTTCGCCAGACAAATGTTTGCTGCGGGCGAGTTGTTGTCGGATTTACCTGAGCAAGATCGTGTTAGCCCAGTGGTTGCTGCATTATCCGAGTTATCAAAATGTGGCGATTTACGCGTCGAAACTCCAGACACCAATGAAGCTAAAGAGCTGTCAGCTTTTTGCCGTAAATTTACGGTACCGCTTCGTCAAGGTTTAAAGAAAAGTGGCGCATTACTCAATGCAGATAATGATCGTCGTCCTATTATTCATGTGTGTTTTATTGGCCCAGGTAAAGCCTATGCGGGTTATTCGTTAAGTAGTAACAGTTCTCCACACTTTATGGGCATTCCACGTTTAAAAATGGCCAACGATGCACCGAGCCGCTCTAGTTTAAAACTCGATGAAGCTTTTGGTGTGTTTTTAACTAAGGAAGAGCAAGAAACGCGTTGTCGTAGTGGCTTGAATGCTGTTGACTTGGGCGCTTGCCCTGGTGGTTGGACATATCAACTTGTTCGCCGCGGTATGATGGTGGCTGCCATTGATAATGGCCCAATGGATCCTAAATTAATGGAAACGGGCCAGGTTAAACATTACCGAGCCGATGGGTTTCGTTTTGAACCACCACGTAAAAACATTTATTGGTTAGTGTGTGACATGGTTGAAAAGCCGGCTCGAGTCGCTGAGCTAATGGAAGCATGGGCGATTAACGGCTGGTTTAAAGAGGCCATCTTTAATCTTAAACTGCCAATGAAGAGCCGTTACAAAGAAGTCAGCACCATTTTAGAAACCATGAGCACCATTTTAACTGAGAACGAAATTGAATTTAAAATGCAGTGTAAGCACTTATATCATGACCGTGATGAAGTGACCGTACACTTATGGTTATTCCCTGAAAAGGGTGTGAGTTACGCTTAACCTTAGTTACGTTTAATGATTTTACTCAAGCAATAAAAAGCCCGCTGATAATTATTATCAGCGGGCTTTTTGTTAAGCTTAAAAGCTTGTAGAAAAAAAAGTGATAACATTCCGCGTTAATAAGTGATGACTCAGCGAGAATTTAAAAGGGCTTAAATAAGGCGCATGACTGAATGAATAGTTATTCTCTTTCGAAGTCATGCAACGCAGTGTAAGCCCTTTTAAAACTCGCCTGAAAGGAATGCCTCAGCCGCTTTTGCTCTGCGTTCTCGCTATTTAAAAGGGAACAAGCAGTACGACATAGCGCCGCCTTAATCAAAAACCGCTGGACGCATTCTGAGAGGTCACTTATTTATGCGGAGTGGTATGATTAACCTAAACGATCAAGAACGGCTTGAGTAAAGTCGGTCGTACCGTGAGTACCGCCTAAATCGCGAGTTGTACGATCGCCTTCTTCAATCACAGCAGCAACGGCATCACGGATCATGATGGCTTTGTCTGACATGCCTAAATATTCTAGCATTTGAATCGATGCTAAAATTACTGACGTTGGGTTCGCAAGGTTTTTACCTGCTATGTCAGGTGCACTGCCGTGTACGGCTTCAAAAATAGCGGCATCACGACCAATGTTAGCACCAGGTGCCATGCCTAAACCGCCAACCAGACCAGCACATAAGTCAGATAAGATGTCACCAAATAAGTTAGTGGTCACAATCACATCAAAGTTTTCTGGGCTCATGACTAATTTCATGCAGGTGGCATCAACAATCATTTCTTCAGTTGTAATGTCTGGGTAACGAAGGCTCACTTCACGCGCGACTTTCAAAAATAAACCTGAAGTCGATTTCATGATGTTCGCTTTATGCACGATAGTGACTTTTTTACGGTTCTCTTTACGGGCTAATTCATAAGCAAATGTGGTGATTTGCTCAGCGCCTTGGCGAGTTATAATACTGGTTGCTTCAGCCGTTTGGCCGTCATCTGATACTTTTTGGCCTAAACCTGAATACATGCCTTCGGTATTTTCACGAACCGTAATGATATCGATGTTTTCGTAACGTGCTTGAGTGCCTTTAAAAGAATTCACTGGGCGAACGTTAGCGTATAAGCTGAACTTTTTACGAAGACTGACATTGATTGAAGTAAAACCTTCACCCACAGGCGTCGTTAATGGACCTTTTAAGGCGATACGGTTTTTTTCGATAAGATCTAATGTACGTTGTGGTAATAGTTCACCGTGCTTTTCAAGTGCAGTTAACCCGGCATCTGCAAATTCGTATTCAAAGTCACATCCTGCTTTGTCGAGGATTTTTAAGGCTGAATCGATAATGCTAGGTCCAATCCCATCACCTGGGATTACGGTAATTGTACGTTTTGACATGAATAGTCCTTTCCACGGTTGTGGTTACAGCAAGTATTGAACCGCATCATTGCTACGGTCAGACGACGATAAAATCCGTCGTTTTTCTGCGGCGTATTTTAACGACTTTTAACGTTTATTTACAGAAAATAGTGAGTGTTATCACATTATTTCCGTTATTTTTAAGTCAATCCTAATCTGTTTGTTTTACTATGAACTTTCAATCAGTTCGATTTGGATTTTTCTGAGAACGACAATGGCTATTGGTAACCAGAGTCAGATATTGACCACGAATAGCTTATTCGCTAAAGCGTTTTTATATAGACGACTTTGGTCGAATGATCATCGATTTAATGACGCTGCTTGTCAGCTATTAAAAAAACAGACCATCCAACATGATAATAATTAGAGGAAACTGTGAAGGTATTTAATTTAATTCCATTGGCGATATGCCTGTCTTTTAGTGCTTCAAGCGTAGCGGCGCCTCGGGCATTAACCGTTGACGATATAATGAAGTTTGAAACGCTGCAGCAACCTGTTTTGTCAGATAATGGCAAGGTCATCGCGGTGCAAGCAATGCCTGACCGCGGTGATAGCCGTGCATTGGTGCGCTTTAGTGATAGCAATAAGCAATATCAAATTGAGCATGGTAGCAATGTTAAAGTGAGTGCCGATGGTCGCTTTGTGCTTGCGAATATAGAAGCGCCTTTGTTTGAACGAGAAACAGAGAAAAGCGACGATTTACCTCACTCAGTGGTGTTATTAGCCACAGATAATGGCACACAACAACAATTTGATAATGTCGATACCGCTATATTCAGTGACGATGGTGCTTATTTATTGGTGAAATACAAACCTGTCGACGCGGATGATGAAAAAGCTGAAACATCGGCTGTGGAATCTGATAAAAACGTTATTGCTGAAAAAGCCAATGCTGGACAAGCCGAAGCCGAAAAGCCTGCTGATAAAAAAGATATAGGCACTTCAATTACGTTGGTCAAACTTGCAACTAATGAACAGTTGTCGCTAAACAACGTCACGCAATTTGCGTTTGATAAAGCGGGTAAGTTCTTAGCGGTGCTACAAAATCAGCAGCAACCAGCATCGCATAACCTGACCTTGGTTAAGCTTGAGTCATTGACCAGCGAAAGCGTATTTAACAGCGATAACGAGCAACTTGAATCATTAGCCATTAGTCCCGATGGACGTTTTGTTGCATTGACCAAAGGTAACGCCGCTGTTGAGCGTTATGGCCGTGAGCATGAACTTGTAGTGTTTGATACTAGCAGTAACAAGCAGCGTACATATGGTAAAGATAATCGTTGGAGCTACAACCAATACTCCAGTGTGCAGTTTTCAAAAGATAATCAACGTTTATTTGTTGGTCGAGTGCCGAGTGTGGCTCAGCAAGTTGAACAAGCAAAATACACTAACGCTGAAGATGTATTCAATCCCGAGGTTATCACTGCGCAAAAGCAGTTGAGAGTGTGGCATGGCGACGATGCGAAAATTAAACCGCAAGAGGTTAACGAATACGCAAAAGAGCTAAAACGTACTTATTTGGCCGTCTTACACCTTGATACCAATAAAATGCTGCAATTAGCTGACCAAACGGTGCCAGATGTTACTTATGGTGAACAAGCCGATTATTTGTTAGCAAGCTCAGATGTACCGTATCAAAAAATGGTCACTTGGGCCGGTTTTTACCGCGATGTGTATCTGGTTAATTTGAACACAGGCAAAAAACAGCCAATATTGGTACAGCAGCCGAGTGATGCCATGCCGACATTGTCGCCAAATGCTAAATACCTGGCTTATTACCAGCAGGGTAGTGTGTATTTACGCGATATTATGTCTGGTCGTAAAGTTAATTTAACACAACACATCAGCACGCCATTCGCCGATGAAGACCATGATTATCCCATTGAAGCACCAGGATACGGGTTTGGCCCTTGGTTAGCAGATGATAGCGGTGTGACCTTCTATGATAAATACGATATGTGGCAATTTGATACATTGTCACATAAAGGTTTTATGCTAACAAATGGAGAGGGACGTAAGAGTAAAACACAATTTAGAGTTGTGGGTTTAGTAAAAAAGAAGCGGCTACCAGCGACGATAACTCAGGGCCAACAACTGTTGTTACAAGGTTACAGCCATACAACCAAAGCCGATACCTTTTACGCTGCGACAGTGGGTAAACAAGGTGTTCGTGCAATGACCAGTGGCGACAGTAAGTTAACCGTATTAGCCCGCGCTAATGATGCTAACACCGTGGTCTTTTCTAAACAGCGCTATGATGTGTATCCAGACTTATACAGTGCTGATGTCAATAATGTACAAAGTGCCAAGCAACTCACCACACTTGATGCTCAACGTAATGATTTTGCTTGGGGCAATGCCGAGCTTGTGCATTGGCGTGATGGCGATGGTGTAAAAATGGATGGCGTCTTAATTAAACCGACCCATTACCAAGCGGGTAAAGCGTATCCAACCATGGTGTACTTTTACCGTTTTATGAGCGATAGATTGCATGCTTTCCCTGATATGAAGTTGAATCATCGCCCTAATTTTGCATGGTATGCAGACAATGGTTATGCCATCTTTTTACCCGATATCCGTTTTGAAATTGGTTATCCTGGTATTTCGTCTGTTAAAGCATTAACCGCAGGTGTGCAAAAACTCATTGAGATGGGCGTGACAGATCCCGATGCTGTCGGGATCCAGGGTCACTCATGGGGCGGTTATCAAAGTGCATATGCTGTGACTCAAACCAACATATTTAAGGCTGTGGTCACTGGCGCTCCAGTGTCAAATATGACCAGTGCTTATAGCGGTATTCGTCATGGTTCGGGCTTAGCGCGTCAATTCCAATACGAAACGGGTCAAAGCCGCATAGGTGCTAGTTTATTTGCTGCCCCGCAAAAGTACATTGAAAATTCACCTATCTTTTATGCCGATCGTATTCAAACACCGATGATGATTATGTTTGGTGATAAAGATGATGCAGTGCCTTGGGAGCAAGGTGTGGAATTGTATTTAGCGATGCGCCGAGCAGGCAAAGACGTGGTGTTTTTACAATATCAAGATGAGCCGCATCATTTGAAAAAATACCCCAATAAATTGGATTACAGTATTAAAATGAAACAATACTTTGACCATTATTTAAAAGGTGAACCAGCACCACAATGGCTATCTCAAGGTGAAGCCTACCAAGAGTATAAAAAAGCCGATTAATCCACTATGTGGTAAAAATCTTAAGATTAAACGTTCAGGTTTAAACTTAAGATTAAAACAAAACGCCTCAATATCAATGATACTGAGGCGTTTTTGTTAAGCTGTTTTGCGTGTGTAATATGAATTACTCAGCGTTTTTTGCTCTAAATTGTTTTAAGTTCACATTGAGTGGAATATCAGTTTGTAGCTGCGCAAGCTTGTAGCTAATTCGCGCCATTTCTTTTCCCTCAGCCAGTTTTTGCGCCTGTTTAGCACCCAGGTTATCAAGCGATTGGTATAGGTTGGCCAGGGTTCTAAATTTGTTGAGTAAGTCGGCAGCCGATTTAGGCCCTATACCGGTGATTCCCGGAATTTTATTACCACTGTCTCCAGCAAGCGCGATAAAGTCGAGGAACTGATACTGTTCAACCCCGAGTTTTTTTTCGTATTGATGGATATCAAACGTTTGCTGATTAAAATGATCCCACAAGGTGAGGTTTTTAGTGGGGAGTTGACTAAAACCTTTGTCGGTTGACACGATAACCACTTCACCATGATTGCTGATCACTTTGGTCGCAATCGTAGCAATAACATCGTCGGCCTCCGATTGTGCATCAAATGAGTGAATATCATTGTCTGCTAATGTCGTTTTGATTTTTGCCAGCCCTTCGCTTAATGCGGTGGGCATTGGCTTGCGGCCTTTTTTATAATCGTCATACAGAACCTTGCGCCAAGACGTCTCATTACCATCCCACACGACGATAACGTGAGTAGGTTGATGTTGCAGGAGCATTTTTTGCGATGCAGCCAGAGAGCGTTGTTGAACGCTCTCTATGTCGTTTTCATCTGGTAGCGCTGCGTGAATACGGCGCACAAGGTTTAATCCATCGATAATCAGCAGTTTATTCATTGGTTTTTATTATGTTGTAGCAGGGCACATACGCGCTACCTGGTAATTTCATCCGTTGTTGTTTTACAAATGCCGTTAACAGGTTATCCATCATGTGCATGAGTTGCACATCACCTTGTATGTTAAAAGGCCCGTGTTGTTGGATAAGTTTAATCGTGTCGCTTTTAACATTACCCGCAACAATGCCCGAAAATGCTTTGCGTAAATTAGCGGCAAGTTCTGCTTTGTTGTCTTGAAAGTATAAGTTTAAATTTGCCATAACTTCATGGGTTGGATCAAAGGGTAATTGAAATTCTGGCTCTATTTTAAGTGACCATTGGTATTGATAAGCGTCACCTTTATTTTTGCGGTAGTTTTTGACCTCAGCCATTCCCTGTTTCATTATTTGGGCCACTTGGACCGGGTCATCAATAATAATCTGATATTTACTTTGAGCCTCTTCACCGAGTGTTGCACCAATAAAGGCATCTATTTCAGTAAAGTATTCTGCGCTTTGGGCAGGGCCAGTTAATATCAATGGAAATGGGCTATCGCAGTTATCTTTGTGCAATAAAATACCTAAAAAGTACAGCAGTTCTTCAGCCGTGCCCGCACCACCCGGAAATATAACAATGCCATGCCCAAGGCGCACAAAGGCCTCTAGTCGTTTTTCAATATCCGGTAAAATCACCAGTTCATTCACAATCTGGTTTGGTGGCTCTGCAGCGATAATGCTGGGCTCTGTTAAGCCGATGTAACGTGCATTATGTATGCGCTGTTTTGCATGGCCAATGGTGGCGCCTTTCATGGGGCCTTCCATAGCTCCTGGGCCACAACCGGTGCAGATGTCGAGACCGCGCAGCCCTAATTGATAACCTACATCGCGCGTGTATTGATACTCAACAGGATTAATACTGTGGCCACCCCAACAGACAACCACATTGGGATCTTTCATCGGTGATATGGCTTGAGCATTTCGCAAAATATCAAACACCACATTGGTAATGTGACTGGCATTGGTTAAATCAATGTGTTTTAAATTATCGTATTTATTGCTGATGTAGATAATGTCTCGCAGTACTGCGAATAAGTGTTCTTGAATACCAACAATAATTTCGCCGTCGACAAATGCTTGAGTGGGCGGATTAATTAATTCGATTTGAATGCCGCGTTCACGCTGTAAAATATTGACGCTAAAAGATTCGTAGCGGGTAAATAATTCTTCTGAGCTGTCGCTGATTAAACCTGAGGCGAGTACTGCAAGTGAGCAATTTCGATATAATTGATAAAGGTCGCTTTTGGCACCTTGTTTTAGGCGTTCTACTTCTAATTGAGACAGTTGGTCTAGGCTACCGCGTGGACTAATTTTTACGATCATAAGCAACTCCTTTGGACTCGAATGTTTGTTATCGAGTCCAAAGAACATTGTTTTGCAATGGACTAGATATCAATAACGACTCGGTCTCTGCCGTTGTTTTTTGCTTGGTATAATGCTGCGTCGGCTCTTTCAAATGCTTCTTCGAGCGTCTCATTTTCCATTACTTGTGCAGCACCTATAGATAATGTAACTGTAATTCTCTGATTTTTAAACTTAAACGGAATATTTTTAATCTTTTCTCTTACTCGGTTAAGCATCAGTGAGATGTGTTCATCTGTAATGCCTGGTAATAATAAGACAAACTCTTCACCACCATAACGTGCCACAAATTCACTGTCACGCAATGAGTTTTTAAGTGCCATAGCAATGACTTGTAGGGTTTTATCACCCGTACTGTGGCCAAAATTATCATTAACGGTTTTAAAATGATCGATATCGGTTACGGCAATCCACAATGGCGTTTTAAAGCGCAGGTGGTTGCGGTATTCCTGATCCATTCTGTCTTCTAACGCGGTGCGGTTTGACAGTTGAGTGAGTGGATCTAATAGATTCAGTTTTTGGTGTTCGAACAGCTTTTCTTTGTAAGTGTTTGCTTCGTTACTCATTGCGTTAAGCTCTTTTCGCATAGAGTCTATCGATTTGCGTAAAATGGTTTGCTCACGTTGCTCAAGCGCTTCTTTGCGCGATAGGGCATCACGTAGAGACGATAATTGTACGGTAAGTTGTGTTTTTAACTCAGTAATATTATCAAGATCAACCACTAATGAATCAGCATTGCTTACACGTAAGTTAATTTCTTTGTTTAATTGACCTTTTATTTGCTCGCTGCGTTGGCTGTTGTTATAGGTGTTGTTAACCACGTCACGGACGATACTGAGCGCATCATTTAAGGCAAACAAAAAGTCTTGTGAAGCGGTTTTTTCACGAGCAATATTATCAAGTAGTAAGCTTAAGATGGTTTGGTATGCGTCGAGTAAACCATTAACATGAATATCGCCGAGTAATACCTCTTTAATCACCAGTATTTGATCGCGTTGATCTTTTCTAAACTCGACTTCTGCTATTTTTGCTGCCAGTTCTCTGGCCAATTGTATGTGTTGCGGCAAAATGTCGTAGTTGTCAGTACCTGAAATTTCTTGTTTTAAAATCTCTTCGTAAAAAAAGATGAGCTTTTCAACCTTGGGAATGTATTCCCATACGGTGTGAAAAGGCTTATTGAGATCTTGTTTAAAGTAATTAATTTCTTTTTTGAGTTTATCGGGTGCTGAGTTGATGCGTTGAATTTGACGAATAACACGTGTTAGGCCAAGACGACTGTCTTCTAAGCGTGACATAGTATGGCTGTATTGTGATTTAAGTAGACGTTCTATATCAACCAATTCAGGAAGGGCTTCATCAATTTGCTCAAAATTTTGCATATGATGACGCAACTTAGCCAGTTTATTGTCTAGCTCTAAGTTTTGACCTTTACAGGCAAGGCTTAAATGGCTAATAAACTGGATCAGCGTTTTTAATTTGTCATTGCGATCGGTATTAATATCATCCAGCGCAAGCTTTGCTGCATGAAGCTTTTGCTTCATTAAGGTAATTTGCGAAATCGCTGTATCAGACTCTTTCATTATTGTATTGCCTACTATTAATTAGATAGTAATAAACCATCTAGTGCCACAATCCTAGTGCTGCAACCCCAGTGCTAAGGATGATCTCTTAGTCCATATAGTATAGATGTTATCTCATTAATGTTGTGCAACAAATCTAATTGCTCATAAACATTCACTATTTAATCATAACTGCTAGTTTATTAGTCAATTAGCTTTTTGGCCAATTGATTTCTAAAGTATTCCGATTGCTTTCAGCTCGGATGATGCCTCTGTTTAATGCTTGGGTCAGATTTAAATATAGTGGCGGCATAAAAATAGCGGCTGGAGCAAAGTTAAGTGGCCTTAATGAAACATAAGCAGGCTTCTCTTTAATGCCAATGGCAGCCGCTAATGCATACTGTAATGTTTCGAAATGCAATTGAGCACTGATGTTAACGTCTGGATTGGCTAACAAGGGTAAATTGATGTGGCCAATACTTGCCTGGTGGACATCATGTAATTGAGCAAAATGTGGAATATTGGGTTGTATGGTGTTTAATTTTTCAAGGCATATGACTAATGCATCATAAATATCGTCGGCATGGCGTTGTTGATTAAAGTAGCATGCTAGTTGCCCTGAACGGATCATAAAGACTTCAGTGTTGAGGTGCTGGCTCATTTGCACAATCAATTTTTGCATTAATGCGCGTGATTCAGTTAAGCCAAGCTGTATATCAAGGTTATTCAGCTCACCGATATTAATCATTGCCAATGTTTGAGGTTCAGCTGGGTCTATTGTGTCTAACTTTTCAATAAATGCTCGATATCCTGCTATTTGTGACATCGGCTCAATATGATTCATCACCTTAGCATCAAGATATAAGGTATTTTTATGGGCCAATTTTCGCCAAATAAAAATCACCATAATCACAGCAATACTTAATCCAAATGCCAATAAGATGATAATGAATTGATGATGTTTGTTTTTTGCGGTTTGCAGCTCAAGTTTATTACTGACCAGCGTTAATTCAAATTTTAACTTTTGCTCAGTGAGTTCAGAGTAGCCTTTTTCGTCTTTTGGGTCATCGTCATGGTTATTGGTTAATGTAATGATATTTTCAACGGTATCGATAGCGGCATTGAGGTCATTGGTTTTGCGGTATGCATTTGATAAATAACCAAGCGTTTCAATTTCAATGTCTGTTTGTTTGAGTTTTTTTGCCAGTTCAAGTGTTTTTTTAGCGTGGTCGATTGTTTCTGTCCAATTACCTTGCTGTGAATTGATTTGGGTGAATAACAACTCATTGTGGACTAAATAATGGTCGGTTTTTAGCGATCTAAAAATATCATTTGCACGTTGTAGTGCATTGAGCGCGGCTGGAATATTATTGAGTTTTGAGTAAATGCCACCAATATTATGAAAGTTAATCCCGACGGCAATAACATTACCGACACGCTCGTTAACTTGTTGTGCATTTAAATAATAATCGACTGCTTTACTCCATTTCTCTTGGCCTTCATACACCATTGCGATGACATTGAGCGTTTCGGCAAGGTAGGTTTCAAAGCCGAGTTGTTGCTGGATTTCAGCGGCTTCATGGGCATATTTTAAAGCATCTTCCCATTGTTCTAAATCTCGATAGGTACGCGCTAGATTGATCATTGCTTGCGATTTTAACATAGGGTAATTAACCCCATTAGCTAATCTAAATGCTTCGCTAAAATGCTGTAGTGATTTTGCCTTGTCGCCATTACGATTGTAATATTTACCCAGTGCGGTTTCTGCTTCTGCAATAAAGTAGTCATTGTGAAGCTGGTAAGCAATTTCTCGATAGCGATTATAATGTGATAGTGACGGAGTGGCTTGTAGCAACATCATATTTAATCCACCTAAATGTTCGTGGAGAATATATTTAAACAATGTTGCTTGTAGGCTCATGTCTGTGTTGACTTTGTTTAATGCATCCATGTATTGAGCAACAATCGGTTGATATTCTTTATTTTCGCGTGCTCTTAACCTCGCTTTTAGCATAATGACCATTGCTTCATCGAAGGCGTTAGATGCAATTGAGTCTAGTTGCCCAATTAATATTTTGGCATCGTCGTATTTAGTCGGCGAGCTCAAATTGGTTTCAAGATTGACTCTAGCTAAGACTTCTAAATCTCGCTGTAACTCAACCGGATCAAACCCTAACTCGTTGGCAATTTGAGAAAACTCTTCTTTATTGGTGAACTGTAACGGAAACTCAGTCGATTTTGAGAGTTTAATTAACAGCTTATTGGGGTTTTCTTTGAATTCAATTTCTTGTTGTTCAAGATCTTTTGCGTCCGCGACTGAGCAGAGAAATAGGGAAATGAATAAGGCAAGGTGAGCGAGTCGCAGCATAGCAGTTAAACCCTTTTGTGTGTTGCTTAAAATAACGCTGGGCAGACGAGAATGGCGAGTAACCCCCATCCATATTTACCGACTTAATCATACATTTTGTAATGAGTCGTAAATGGCCACTTTGTAAATTAGCGTAGATTGTTATAATTGTTCATAATTTAAAATAAAAATAAATAGAATCATACCAGAAGGAACCTAGAGTGAAACCTACTAATCTTGCATTTTTAACCACAAGCGCGTTTTTGTCGATGTGCTTTACAACGTCGGCTTTGGCAGATGTTGATTACCATATTGATATTAACCAACCCATACACCATTTAGCGCAAGTTAGCGTTTCTTTTCCTAAAACCGAATCTGCACAATTAATTGTCAATTTACCCGTGTGGCGCACAGGCCGTTATCAAGTATTGCCGGTAGCTGATGGGGTAAGATTATTTGAAGCCACCGACAGCAAGGGTAAGGTATTACCTTGGCAGCGTACGGCAAGCGGTGAGTGGACCATTAGCTTAGCTCAGCCTACAGCGGTAAAAGTGAGCTATCAGTTACACGCCAATGAATTAGGCGACCGTTTGCGCCATATCGATGAAAGCCATGCTTATTTAGATGCCTGTGGCGTATTTATGTATAGCCCTGAATTTCGTCAGCAACCAATCACGGTTGATATGAAAGTGCCTAAGGGCTGGAAGAGCTTTTCTGGCATGGATAAAGGCCGTAGTTCACATTCATTCAAAGCCGCTAATTATGATGTGCTCGCTGACTCACCGATTGAAACGGGCATTAACCAGTCATTTAGTTTTGCCGCTGATGGTCGTGAATATGAGGTAGTCTTTTGGGGCGAGGGCAATTACGACACTGAGCAAATTGTGACAGATTTACGTAAAATCAGTGGCCAGGCGTCAATGATTTGGGATGATTACCCGTTTGAGCGTTATGTGTATATGGTGCATGCCACAAGCGGAGCCCGTGGTGCTACCGAACATCTTAATTCTACTGTGATTCAGTTGCCGCGCTTTAATTTTCGTGAACGTGAAGATTATTTGCGTTTTATTAGCACGGCATCTCACGAGTTTATTCATACCTGGAATGTGAAATCATATCGTCCGCAAGGTTTGGTACCTTATGATTATCAGTCCGAAAACATGACTAATTTACTTTGGGTTGCTGAAGGTTCAACCAGTTACTTCCAAAATCAATTATTACTGCGAGCAGGTGTGATAACCGCAAAAGAGTTTTTTGACGATTTAAGTTTGCGAATTGTGCTTAATGAGCATAACCCGGGTCGTGACACTCAATCTGTTGCTGAGGCGAGTTTAGGTCAGTGGAGTAGCACTTGGGGAGATTATGCGATTAATCACAGCGTGAATATCTATTCTGAGGGCTATCTTGCCTCCATGGCGTTGGATTTTAGTGTTATCCAGGACAGTGAGTTAGCGCATTCATATCGCGATGTGCATAAAGCGTTATACCAGCATTTTAAAATCCCTATGGGTTATAACGTCGCAGACGTGCAAAATATTCTCACCACGTTAACGGGTAAAGATTATCAACCATGGTGGCAGAAGTTTGTTAACCAACCGTTTAGCTTAGAGTTTGATACGTTATTAGCCCAAGCCGGTTTAGTGACAACCTATGGCGATAAGCCAAAAACTCAAGTTAATACCGGCATTGGCTTATCTGGTCTGCACGGCGATTTGGTATTAGCCACAGTGGCGAAAAACAGCCCAGCGTGGAAAGCAGGTCTGACGGCGGGTGATGAGTTACTTGCGGTTAATGACTTAAAAGTGACTGCCGACGCATTTGCTAAACGATTTGATGACTTTAAACCGGGTGATAAGGTTAAATTAACGGTATTTAGTAACGATCGTTTAAAAGAGGTCAGCATGGTTTTAGGGGAGCAACCTAAAGGCGAGTTAAGTATACAAGCGCTTGAATCTGTTACCGCAGAACAAAAAGCATTCTTTAAAGCATGGCTTGGCATTGACTGGCCATTTGATGCCGACGGTGAATGGATTAAGACTGACGACGAGGCATAGCCCTTATTGTTAACAACAAAAAGCCCTGAAATATCAGGGCTTTTTTATTGATCAAGATTTAGTTTATACCATTCCGCATTAATAATTCTCGCTGAGAGATCACTTACTAACGCGGAATGGTATTACTTAAGCTGGTGGCGCGGTTTCAGTAAAAAACGGTTCTCGCTCTATTGCTGCTAAAAACAGTTTCATTCTAGGATAACGGTCGATATTAATCTGTTGACGAAATACTGCCCAACTTAAAAAGCACGCTAGTCTAATCTGAACATCATCAAAAGGGCCATGAAGTGGCCATTTATGTTGTTCTAATTCAGTGAGAATTGACTCAACTCGCTGTGCTTGTCTGAGCGTATAATCAAAGCGTTCAATATCGACACCGTCTCTCGCCAAAAAAAACAAATTAATGGTGCTGTCGAGTGCCGTGTTGATCATGCAATATTGATCAAATTGAGTGGCACTTTCAATAAATGGTGTCGCTGATTTATTGCGAATGTAACGTAATATGGCACTCGAATCGGTGAGTGTTAACTCGCCATCTTGCAAAAACGGAACGCGCTTTGTGGGCGACAATGTCGCACTCGCCGCTTGATCCGTTTCAATAAATTCGTAATCAAGTGTCGTCTCTAACAGTGCAATTCGACAATGACGAACAAAAGGCGAGGTAAAACTGCCGTAAAGTTTCATATTATGTCCTTAGTATTATACGCTTTGCTCGAGTGGGCCGAAGGCTTGATTAAGCGCATTGATAAAGGCGACTAATTCACTGCCCATTAAGGCAAAGTCAGCATCAAGACGTGCTATTGGATCTTCTGTGCCGACTTCATCATTACCTGCTCTAAACTCTTCTGAAAACTTAATGCGTTTTACGCTCGCATCAGATTGCATTAAAAAGGCAATAGATTGGCCAAAATGTAGTGCTAATTTATGAACCTGTTTGCCCGTTGCAATATGAGCCAGTACTTCATCTTCTTGCAGTACCTGTTGTTTAAAGCGAACAATTCCACCTTCATCAGAATCAGACTTCAATTCAGCTTCATCTTGCATCTCAAAAGGAGCAGGCGCTTCGCCAGCTTGCAGCCACTGCGTTAGCGTTGCTTCAATTGGCGTTGCAAAACTTAATGGGATCACCGGTAAACTGCCAACCGCTTTACGTAATAATGCCAGTAACTCTTCTGCTTTTGTGGCGCTTGAGCTGTCCACTAAAATCATTTCTAGTTCAGGCATGATCAATGCGTGAGTTTGGCTACGACGTGAAAATGCACGGGGTAATAAGGTGGTGGTGATCTCGTCTTTTATGGTGTCTTTTTCTTTTTTAGTGACTTTACGGTTTTCTTGATCTTCTATTTCAGCCACTTTTTCATCTAGCGCTTCTTTAATCACCTGACCGGGTAGGATCTTTTCTTCTTTGGTTACACAGATCAAATGACGGTTTTCTGCACTATGGACTAATGCATTGCCTTTTTTACCCAATGCATTTGAAAATCCAAACTTACTGATGTCTTGGCTAGAGCAAGGAGAGAAGGTGAAATCGGCTAGGGCCGTTTCTAATGTTTCGGTATCAGTCGTAAACGGTTTGTTGAAACGATACAAGGTGAGATTTTTAAACCACATAGAATGCTCTCATTAATTAACAGGAAAAATCAGATAACGCAGTTTACGGGATAGATGCAAAGCGGTAAACCTACAAAAAAATGCCCTTTGTACGATAGCGAATAGAGTTGGAATGATAATTCATCAAATTGTCACATTTCTCTTATCGGCCTTGAAACCACTGTTGTAGCTATGTTTGAGGATTTGCTAGTGGGTTTAACCCCGCGAATATCAGCAATTAATGAACCAGTGAAATATTTTTGAAACATTCACAAGGCAGAATTCCGCTCGTTCCGATACAACTAACCCAGAATAACCATGACGAAATATGCGTCAAAAGGATGAAATGATGAACGTTTTTTGTAAAACTCTATTAGCTTCTGCAATGGCCGCCTCTGTAGTTTCAAGTGCATATGCAGCAGACCCTCTAACAGTGTATGGCAAATTAAATGTTACAGCACAGTCAAATGATGTTGCAGACGAAACTGAAACAACTATTCAAAGTAATGCATCACGTTTTGGTGTAACCGGTGATTTTGAGTTAAGCAATTCATTAGAAGCTTTCTACACAATCGAATACGAAGTCAACACGGGTGATGACGACAAAGAAAACTTTTTAGCACGCAACCAGTTTGTCGGCTTAAAAGGTAACTTTGGTGCGGTATCTGTAGGTCGTAACGACACTATTCTGAAAGTCTCTCAAGGTAAAGTGGATCAGTTCAATGACCTTTCTGGCGATGTGAAAACCTTATTTAAAGGTGAAAACCGCATGGCTCAAACGGCCACTTACTACACGCCAATGTTTGGTGATTTCCAAGTGGGTGTGACTTATGTCGCTTCTGGCGACTCAGACCAAGTGGTCGGTGATAACACTACCGGCGAAGATGGCGTGAGCATGGCATTGATGTATGGCGACTCTGGTTTAAAGACGTCTGCTATTTATGCGGCAATAGCATATGATTCAAAAGTAAAAGGTTATGACACTGCACGCGCTACTGTACAAGGTAAAGTGGCTGGTGTGGTGATTGGTGGTATGTACCAGCAACAAGAAGCCATAGACAGTGATGTTACCGATAATGGTTTCTTACTGAGCGCGGCGTATGATATTAATGATGTAACGCTTAAAGCGCAGTTTGCTGACATGGAAAATAAAGGTGATTCATGGTCGGTTGGTGCAGATTATAAATTAGGTAAGCCGACTAAACTGTTTGCTTTTTATACCGACAATTCGTTTGATTCAAACGATCAAGATGACAGCTATGTGGGTGTCGGTATTGAACATAAGTTCTAAGCTAAATTGCATACAATAAAAAAGGGCTTCGGCCCTTTTTTCGTTACTGTGTGTTAACCGCAATTAAGTTTTTATGACAAAAAACGGTTTTTAATGGCAATATCGACATCAGGGTCATGAAAGTGTAACAAAAGTGTCCAATAATACCCTTGTGGCAAATTAATGTAGAAACCCAATATGACAGCTAGGATATTAATAGTAGAAGATGAATCAGCAATTCGTGAGATGCTGACATTTGTGATGGATCAACATGGTTTTACGACGGCTGCAGCTGAAGATTTCGATTCAGCAATTGAGTTGCTTCAAGAGCCTTATCCAGATTTAATTTTGTTGGATTGGATGTTCCCTGGTGGCAGCGGTATTCAATTAGCAAAACGCTTAAAGCAAGATGAATTTACGCGCCAAATCCCCATTATTATGCTGACCGCTCGCGGTGAAGAGGAAGATAAAGTCAAAGGCCTGGAAGTGGGTGCAGATGACTATATTACCAAACCTTTTTCGCCTAAAGAGTTGGTTGCCAGAATAAAAGCCGTATTACGTAGAAGTGCGCCAACGCGTTTAGAAGAAACCATAGACGTGCAAGGGCTGCAGCTTGACCCTGTGAGTCATCGAGTTACGGTCGGTGACGATGTGCTTGATATGGGACCAACAGAGTTTAGGTTGTTGCATTTCTTCATGACACATCCTGAGCGAGTTTACAGCCGTGAACAATTGCTCGATAACGTCTGGGGAACCAACGTGTATGTAGAAGACCGTACTGTTGATGTACACATTCGCCGACTGCGTAAAGCTGTAGAGCAAGGTGGACATGACAAGTTGATTCAAACTGTTCGTGGTGCTGGTTATCGTTTTTCAACCAGAATGTAATGCGTATGCAGCAAATGAAGCACTGTGATAATCCACAGCGCTTCTTTGTTTGCTGTCTAGCCACAATGGTCTATTTAGGCTATCTTGTGGTTCCTCGTTAATCCTAATAATCAGTAACGACACTAAAAAATTGAAAGTGTTGGCTGCGTTACTTTAGCCATTAGGTTACCTATGCTTAACTCGTATTCTGGATTTCGATTATTTTCTCGTTTAGCCCTGCTACTGATACTGTTTATCTGTGTTGGTGCTTTTGTTGATCAGATAGCGTTGGTCACATTATTGGGGACCATAGGTTTACTCGTATGGCATTATCGGCAAATTACCCGACTTAACTTTTGGTTATGGAAAGATAAAAAATTAACCCCGCCCCAAGGGCAAGGAAGTTGGGAAGGGGTATTTAATGGTATATATCGACTTCAAGGTAAAAATCGTCGTCGCGTTGGGCAATTAGCAACATTACTTGCTCGTTTTCGTCAAGGCGCAGAAGCACTACCTGATGCCACAGTCGTGCTCGATGCAGAACATAATATTTTGTGGTGTAACAAACTTGCGCAATTAGTCTTAGGCTTTGTCTGGCCGCAAGACAGTGGCCAGCGAATTGATAACCTTATACGCCATCCTGATTTCTCCGCCTATCTTAGAAAAGCCGAATTTAAAGAACCACTTGAAATACCTTCGCCAGTGTCTGATAAACGTTTACTTGAAATCCGTTTAATGAGTTATGGTGATAGGCAGTTGCTGCTGATGGCTCGCGATATCACCCGTATTCACCAACTTGAAGGTATGCGTAAAGACTTTGTTGCTAACGTGTCGCATGAGCTAAAAACCCCGCTTACGGTTTTGCAAGGCTATTTAGAGATAATGCAAGGAATGGAAGAGGATAATTCTCCAAACCAAAAGCCGTTATCGCTGATGCAACAACAAACCTCTCGGATGCAATCGATGGTTGAACAGCTATTAGCCT
Source organism: Shewanella sp. MF05960 (assembly GCF_050849305.1). Lineage (NCBI taxonomy): Bacteria > Pseudomonadati > Pseudomonadota > Gammaproteobacteria > Alteromonadales > Shewanellaceae > Shewanella > Shewanella sp. MF05960. The sequence goes on from NZ_JBOZPS010000009.1 coordinate 66,307, forward strand.
TGTCGCGGATTGAAGATGCTACTGACATCGACTTATCAAAAACGGTCAACATGAAAGTGATGATGGACGTGCTTCGAGAAGAAGCAAAAGCGCTTGCTGGCGACGAATATACCTTAGAGTTTCATTGCGAGGCAGGATTAAACACCCACGGTAATGAAATCCAACTTCGCAGCGCCTGTTCAAATCTTATCTCCAACGCGATTCGTTATACCGCGCCGGGAGGCATAATCTCTGTCACCTGGAGAAGTGTTGCTACTGGGGGATTATTTTCGGTCAAAGACACGGGTGAGGGCATCGCTCCACAGCATATTAATCGCTTAACTGAGCGCTTTTATCGCGTTGATAATGCACGCTCAAGTAAAACCGGTGGAACAGGTTTAGGACTCGCCATCGCAAAGCATGCATTGAGCCATCACCACAGTGAGCTTAATGTCACCAGCGAATACGGCAAAGGCAGTACATTTAGCTTTATTATTCCGACACACTTATTAGAAAGACACTAAATAATCGCGTTACCTCAAATCTAAAAAGCAGCATTTATGTTGCTTTTTTTATTGTCGAAAAATGGGCATATCATTGTCATAAAACCACATTGCAGGTAACGAAATCAGCTTAATGGATAGCATTAAGGCGGTGCGATTAACAATGAGTGGCTTAGCAGACTTGATTGGTCGCAGTTTAAGTTGTTGATATACATAAACAGTTGGCAGGATTTGACAAATAAAACAGTTTTAAGACGGATGTCATACAACTGTCACATCAAAGTCATAGACTTGTCATCAATGAGGTCGATACTGACTACGTTTTAAAAACCTAGTACGCTTAATTCTGGAGCAATACAATGAAACTGAACAAACTTGTCGGCGCAATTACCCTTACAGCCGCTGGTGTATTCTCAGCAGCATCTATGGCTGCTATTGACCCAACGTTACCTGTATATGAAAAAACGAGTGGCGTATCTGGTAACTTGTCTTCTGTCGGTTCTGATACTTTAGCGAATATGATGACGTTATGGGCTGAAGAGTTTAAACATATTTATCCAAACGTAAACATCCAAATTCAAGCTGCTGGTTCTTCTACTGCGCCACCAGCACTGACTGAAGGGACTTCACAGTTCGGCCCAATGAGCCGTAAGATGAAGCCTAATGAAGTTGAAGCTTTTGAAAAGCATTATGGTTATCAACCAACAGCGGTACGTGTAGCCATTGACGCCTTAGCGGTATTCGTACATAAAGATAACCCAATCACGGGATTAAGCATTGAGCAAATCGACAGTATTTTTTCGTCAACACACAAGTGTGGCGGTAAAGAGATTAATCGTTGGGGTGATGCCGGTTTAGAAGGTAATTGGAGCGCGAAAGACGTTCAGCTTTATGGTCGTAACTCAGTGTCTGGTACTTATGGTTACTTCAAAGAAAAAGCCTTATGTAAAGGCGATTTCCGTCCAAACGTGAACGAGCAACCGGGTTCTGCTTCTGTAGTACAGTCTGTATCACAGTCGCTAAATGCAATTGGTTATTCAGGTATTGGTTATAAAACGGCGGGCGTTAAAGCCGTGGCAATATCAAAGAAAGGCGATAAGTTTATCGAAGCGACAGCTGCCAATGCTGCCAACGGTACTTACCCATTATCACGTTACTTATATGTTTATGTGAATAAGCATCCAAATAAAGACCTTTCGCCAATGGATCGTGAATTCTTACGCTTTGTATTGTCTAAGCAAGGTCAGCAAATTGTTGAGAAAGATGGCTATGTTCCTGTTCCAACGGCAGTAGTGACTAAAGATTTAGAAAAAGTGGGTATCAAGCTTTAATCGCTTAACCCTCCAAGACTAAAAGGCCTCATTTGAGGCCTTTTTTGTTTTTATGAATCTGAAAAGCTCAAAAAAATGACAAAAAAAAGCAACCTGACTAAGAGGTTGCTGCTATTGCTAAGGGCAATACTGTTGATAGCGTAAAACAACTATCTAATTAGGAGAATGATGATGAACAAAAAAACGCTACTAGCTACAAAAAATAAGTAATGCAAATTCGGTTCATATAATCAGACTGGGTTATTTCAATTTAGTTCCGCATTTTTTTAAAAAAGATTATTTATTTTTGAGCTGAAGTTATAAAAATTAAATATGCTACCTGAGTAATCTGACTATTTACTTAAAATGCTATGATATTGTCATGATCTAAAATGATAACGAAAGCGCAGAGGTTTATGTGACAACAGTGTTGAAAAGTACCGAAACAACCTTCGATGTAAACAAGGATTACCATTCAAGTGCGAATACAGATGCTTTATGCGTGCATCATCTTGATATTGCACTTAACGTGGATTTTGTTGCGCAGCAACTAAGCGGAACGGTAACGTTATTTTTTAATCGTAAACTGGCTCAATCGGTACTGATCATTGATGGTCGTGATTTATTGATTGATATGGTCACCGACTTAAATGGCCAGCCATTAACCTATGAATGTGAAGACGTTAATCCGATTTTAGGACAGCGATGGTTGATTGATGTCGGTTTACTGATCACACAAGTGGTTGTGCATTATCATACCTCTCCTAAGGCGCAAGGGCTGCAATGGCTCAATGCAGAACAAACCTTAGGCAAGCAGTTACCTTATTTGTTTAGTCAGTCACAACCTATCAATGCACGCAGCTGGCTGCCTTTACAAGATAGCCCTAAAGCGAGAGTGACGTTTAATGCCACAGTCAAAGTCCCTTTAGGGCTTCGCGCGGTAATGAGCGCTAATAATAATCCCGTCATGCCAGAAGATGGCATATTTACCTTTAGCATGGATAAGCCCATTCCCACTCATTTATTAGCCATAGCCGTAGGCGACTTAGCGTTTAAAGCTACAGGTCTTCGAAGTGGTATTTATACCGAACCAGGCATGCTTGAGGCTGCGGCGAATGAATTTGAAGATACTGAGTCGATGATTCAGGTGGCAGAATCGTTGCTTGGACCTTATGCATGGGGGCGCTACGACATGATAGTGCTGCCGCCAAGCTTTCCCTTTGGTGGTATGGAAAACCCGATGCTGGCATTTATGACCCCCACATTGATTGCTGGCGATAAAAGTTTAGTTTCAACGGTTGCTCATGAATTAGCTCATTCCTGGACTGGCAATTTAGTCAGTAATGCGACTTGGCGTGATTTATGGCTCAACGAAGGTTTTACCACTTATTTTACTAATCGAATTGTTGAAGCCGTGTATGGCACCGAGCAAGCCCAATTAGAGTGGGTCATTGAGTTTGGTCGCTTACAAGAAGAAATTCAATCAATGCCTTTAGTCGATCAAACATTGCCAGCCAATGTGCAATATCGCGATCCTAATTTGGCATTTAATCGTTTTACTTATGACAAAGCATCGATGTTTGTACATGAACTTGAATCTCGATTAGGGCGTGCCGCGTTTGATGCGTTTTTACTTCAGTACGTTAATCACTTTGCTTTTAGTGCCATTACGACAGAAACCTTCGTTGACTATGCGAAACAAACCATACTCGTTGATCATGACGATAAGTTATCTGTAGATGAATTAAACGAGTGGGTTTATGGACAGGGATTACCTGCTTGGTTTGAGGAGCCGACATCTACGAGCTTTGACAAGGTTGACTTCGCGATAGCGCAATTCATTAGCGGCACTGCTGCAAGTGATTTGTGCGTAACACAATGGCGTGTTCATCACTGGCAATATTTTTTAAGTAAATTACCGTTAATGGTTAGCCAGGCGATGCTATTGGATTTAGATGAGGTATTTAAATTTACCGGGCATCACAATGCTGAAATCGCCTGTGATTGGTATCGGGTCGCGATTCGCAATCTATTTGATCCAGTATTGCCCGCATTAACGGAGTATTTGTGCCAAATAGGCAGAGGTAAATTTGTGAGACCGTTATTCATTGAACTCCAGATTGCGGGTTATCACCAAGAGCTTAATGATATTTATGCCAGAGCTCGACTTGGCTATCACCCTTCATTACAAGTGCAATTAGATACCCTACTGCAGGTTGAACCTTCTCACGAAAAGACATAAAAAAATGGCAGCCTATTGGCTGCCAAAATAAATCTTTGCGGGTTGTCATTAACAGTGCGCTAGCGTGTTAATACTGCCCAATGGGGATGATGATGAACAATAAACATTAAAACCTGTAGCAATAACTCAATCCTAACCGAGGCTGAGGTGAGTAGGATAAACCACTTTGTCGTGTTTGATTTAACCTCGGGGGAGAAGGCTAAATCCTGACACTGCAACTCACATCAACCACATCTTATTCGTTACATATAATCAGACTGGGCGTTATTAAAAAAGTTCACAGAAATAATGAAATTGTTTAAATTTATTTTATAGGCATTATTTAGCACCACTTTAACCAACAAAAAATGATTATCTTAAGGCAAATTCCAAGCAAAAAAATGGCAACCAATAAGGTTGCCTAAGTCGTTCTTTGTGAGGTGTCATTAACGGTGCGCTAGCGTGTTAATGCTCCCCAAATAGGGATGATGATGAACAATGAACATAAATCTGTAGCAGTAACTCAATCCTAACTGAGGCTGAGGTGAGTAGGGTAAACCACTTTGCTGTGTTTGATTTAACCCCGGGGGAGAAGGCTAAATTCAGACACTGCAACTCACATCAACTACATCTTATTCGTTACATATAATCAGACTGGACGTTATTAAAAAAGTTCACAGAAATAATCAAATTGTTTAAATTTATTTTATAGGCATTATTTAACACCACTTTAATCCAATGAAAGCTAACATCTGGAAAGAAATAGCAGGCAAAAAAATGGCAACCAATAAGGTTGCCTAAGTCGTTCTTTGTGGGGGGGCATTAACGGTGCGCTAGCGTGTTAATGCTCCCCAAATAGGGATGATGATGAACAATGAACATAAATCTGTAGCAGTAACTCAATCCTAACTGAGGCTGAGGTGAGTAGGGTAAACCACTTTGCTGTGTTTGATTTAACGCCGGGGGAGAAGGCTAAATCCTGACACTGCAACTCACATCAACCACATCTTATTCGTTACATATAATCAGACTGGGCGTTATTAAAAAAGTTCACAGAAATAATGAAATTGTTTAAATTTATTTTACAGGCATTATTTAGCACCACTTTAATCCAATGAAAGCTAACATCTGGAAAGAAATAGCAGGCAAAAAAATGGCAACCAATAAGGTTGCCTAAGTCGTTCTTTGTGGGGTGTCATTAACGGTGCGCTAGCGTGTTAATGCTCCCCCAATAGGGATGATGATGAACAATGAACATAAATCTGTTGTGGCAAGTCAGTTCAAAGCGTTGATGTTCACTTTGGTACAAACCAGAAAAGTTGGAGGTGGACATTTTCTCGTTTGCGCTCTACTTGCTACTTATATTCAGACTGAGCGAACGATACAAAGTTCATTAAATTTTGCAGTTTTACTAAATATTTAATTTTTTATAATTAAAATAGATACTTAGTTTGATATGGTCCGCGGGTTGTCGATCCTGTGGCAAGATAGACTCCAGTGTCAGGATAGTTGTCGGTAATACTTAGACGAAGCAAACCTTAGACGAAGCAAACCTGTAAAGTATAAGTGCAGCCTCATTTTCACTGATTGGTTGTACGGTGAGACGGATTCCTGTGAATAGGCGAGGCAAATGATGTGACTTACTTTACTCAATTTATTTTATAAAGTGAGTTTTATTGCCCTTGGCAAGCTTGTTGAACGTCAGACATAAAAAAAGGCAATCAACTGATTGCCTATCGATCGATTTTTCGATCAAGGGGACCGCGCTAGAAGTCCCAGGGAGATGATGAACAATAGATGAAAAAAATAAATCTAACTGTTACTTATTTTGAGTAGCAAAGAGATAAAAAGTTCAAAAATGAGTGTATATTTTACGCTAAAAAAAACGATATTTTTGATACTTGATAATAATCATATGTTTAGATGAATATTTATTTGTCCATTATTGTGCTTTCTTACAATGTAAACAATATTGGCGATGTCATGCTCAATGGTTAAGTGCACAGTGGTTAAGTAGACTGTGGTTAAGTGCTCAGTGGTTAAGTCGGTAATGGTTAAGAGTTCAGTGTTTAAGCTAAAAGCTTTTCAATGACTTCTTTTAGCTCTTCAGGTTTGGTCGTAGGAGCATAACGGTTAACGACATTGCCATTTTTATCAACTAAAAATTTAGTAAAATTCCATTTGATAGACTCGCTACCAAGCAAACCTTTTGCTGACTTTTTAAGCTGTTGATACAGTGGGTGAGCGTTAGCACCATTGACTTCAACTTTACTGAACAATGGGAATGACACTCCAAAGTTAAGTTCGCAGAACTGGCTTATTTCTTCTTCATTACCTTGTTCTTGCTTGCCAAACTGGTTGCATGGAAAACCTAAAATCACTAAACCTTTATCTTTATATTCTTGATTTAATGCTTCAAGTGATTGGTATTGTGGAGTAAACCCACATTTGCTCGCGGTATTAACGATCAGTAATACTTTATCTTTAAAGGTCTCCATGACGATATCATTGCCTTTAATGTCTTTTACGGTGATAGGGTAAATAGTGCTGCTCATCAGGGAACTCCAAATTGTCAAAAATTAACTATAATATATAGCCTATTCGTTAGCAATTAAATTGCGCGCAATCCAATATATCTATTTGCTTATCAATGACAATTTCAATATAGTTTGCGCTTATTTAACAAGTAGAATTAGGGGCGTGCTTATGAGTGATTTAAAGAACGAACTTAACTCTGAAGATGAAATCGAAACGAGCTCATCCCCTCAGGCTGATGTTAGCCAAGTCGTGCTTCAATTAACCGAAGCCGAAGGGGACGAGCAAGCCGAAGTGTTCAGTGAAATCTTGATTGATGCTGAACCCGGTACCATTGCATTATTACTCGAATCGTTACCGCTTGATGAACGTTATGAACGTTGGCAGCAAGTTGACGTAGAAGAACGTGTCGATGTCCTTAACTTAATGCGTGCAGATCCTCGTTTAGGCATTTTAAAGAAAATGCCAGATGAGGAGCTTGATTTACTCTTTTCGCAATTAAGTCCTGAAGATCTCATTGAATGGAGTGACTCGCTTCCCGACAACATCACTGATCGTGCATTGGCACAGATGGGTGAGCGTCAGCGTAAGCATTATGAGCTTTATAACCAATATACTGAAAATGAAATTGGTCGTTATGCCGATCACCAAATGTTGGCATTAAGTCCTGCATCAACGGTTGCCCAAGGTCAGCGTTTTTTTAGACGTATCGACTTAGACTGTAATGATCATTTATTTTTAGTTGATGTGAACGATAAATATCTTGGTACAGTTCGTCGCTACGATGTATTCAAAACGGTGGATACCGATACCACGCTGCAATCGTTGAAGTGGGACGATAGTCGTGTAATTTCTGCTGATTCATCGTTAATTGAGGCTGCTGAAGCGATTGAGCATAGTCGTGAACTTGAACTGCCAGTGGTCGATGAAGACGGTATATTGATTGGTCGTATGACCTTGCGAACCGCAACGGCTTTAGTGCGTGAGCATTATGAAGCGCAGTTAATGGCAACGGCAGGTATGGATGAGCATGACGATTTGTTCGCACCGATTTTTGTTGGTGCTAAACGCCGTGCTGTATGGCTAGGAATTAACTTACTGACTGCATTTTTAGCTTCTGCCACCATTGGAATGTTTGAAAATGTATTATCCCAGGTGGTTGCGTTAGCAGTATTAATGCCAATTGTCGCCTCTATGGGCGGTATTGCCGGGAGTCAGTCATTAACACTGATGATCCGTGGTATGGCAATGGGACAGATAACAGCCGGTAACGTCATGTCGTTAATGAAAAACGAACTTGGTATTGGCGCGTTAAATGGTACGTTATGGGCTATTGTCATCGGCATCATTGCCGGCTGGTGGTTTGATGATAATGTCATGGGGATTGTTATTGCCTGTGCGATTTTGATCAACATGGCGGTCGCGGCTATCGCGGGAGTCATGGTACCCATGATTTTGCAGCGCTTTAACCAAGATGCGGCATTATCGGGGTCTGTTATTTTAACGACAGTGACCGATGTAGTAGGATTTTTTACCTTTTTAGGTTTAGCTTCAATACTGTACCTGTAAAAAGGAAAATTACCGTATCAATATCGCTCAACGTTAATCGTATTATGAAGATGGTCTTGAATATTCAAGGCCATTTTTTGGCAACAAAAAAGCAAGTTGCAGGCAACTTGCTTTTTAAACTTGATGAGAAAATCCTGTTAAACTACTTCCACTTAGCAGGTGCGAACTCCATTTCAGCATTATCGTCAAAGTAACGACGTTTGGTATCACGACGACGTTGTTTTACCTTTTTCGATTTCGGTTTTCCCTTGATGTTATCGCCCCATGGCGCATCATCTTCATCAAATTCAAATGAGTGTGACATTTTCAACATTCCAGATAACTGTACCGCTGTTGGTACAGCCCCTTTTTACCTAAAGTTAATAATAAGCTAAAGCGAAATATTTCATTCTTGACGGTAAAAATTATTGCACGTAAAGATGACAACAAAATGACAGTGTAATTTTTACTTTAGTGTCTCAATCTTTGTTGAGTGAGCGCGCATAAAGACATTGGGCTAATTGTTGCTGCCAGGTTTTTGATTTTAAGATTGACTGCGAACGTGAGGTGTCTAACACACTGAAAGTAGGGCGCTTAACGCGAGAGTTATATTGTTCAGATGTCACAGGTGTTAATGTAATGGTTGCGGGGATTAACCCTAATGCTTCGGCTTGTGACTGTATCTCTTTAGCAAACTCATACCAAGTACACATGCCTGCATCACTCCAATGGTAAATTGGGAGCCATTGCTTTTGTAAACACAGTTTCCATAAAAAGTGAGCAAGATCATCAACCATCGTCGGGCTACCTGTTTGGTCATTTACCACATTAATATTGGAAATAAGACCTTGGGTTAACATTGCGCTATGGTGTGCTTGCGACATAAGTTTCAACATCGTGGTGACAAAGTTTTTGCCGCTATGATGATAGAGCCAAGAAGTGCGAACAATGCAAAACTGACTCGATTGCTGTTGTAAAATAATGTTTTCGGCAAGTAATTTTGATTGACCATATACATTAATGGCAGATGGCGTTTGGTGAACGGTATAAGGAAGTGATGACAGTCCATCAAATACATAATCTGTAGATAATTGGATGAACCTAATACCATATTGACGAGCCGCTTTAGCCATAAACCTAACGGCATCAACATTAGTTTGCATGACTTGCGTGGCGTTTGATTCAGCACGTTCTACATCAGTATAGGCTGCGCAATTGATAATAATGTCTGGCTGATAACGGGCTAACGCTTCATTAATGAGTTGAGGTTGAGTGATATTAACTTGCTGATGAGTTAATTGAATCAGCTCAAAATATCCCGGTTGGGTGCGTTTTAACGCTTTAGCCAACTGACCTGTTTGGCCAAATGTAAGTATTCTCATTAGCTATTAGCCAAATACCATTGCACGGTGTTACGTAAACCATCCTCAAAAGATTGTTTCGGTGTCCAGTTGAGTTCAGTTGTTATTTTACTCGCATCGATAGCATAACGTTGATCATGTCCTAATCTATCCTCTACATGACGGATTAATAGCTCGAATCCGTTATTGGTAGCGAGATGATGCTCAGGCATTAAGATACTCAAATGTTTGCAAATTGACTGAACAACTTGAAGGTTAGTGTGTTCATTATTGCCACCAATAGTGTAGGTCTCACCGATACGCCCTCGGGTTAATACTGCTAATAGCGCGTCGACATGGTCTTCAACATGCAACCAATCACGGATTTGTTGACCATGACCGTAAATCGGTATGTGTTCACCTAATATTGCACGATTAATGGTTAACGGGATCAGTTTTTCTGGGTGTTGATACGGCCCATAATTATTTGAACAATAACTGATTAACGTAGGGAGTCCATATGTTCTATGCCAAGCTTTTACGAGGTGATCGCTCGACGCTTTACTCGCAGAATAAGGCGAGCTTGGTGCATAAGCACTTTGTTCATTAAAGTAACCGGTTTGAGGTAAGTCGCCAAAGACTTCGTCTGTGGAAATATGATGAAATCGAAAACGTTTTGCTTTATGTGATGGTAAATCATTAAAAAAGGTTCGACTCGCTTCGAGCAAGTTGAACGTGCCAACAATATTCGTTTTGATAAAGGATGCTGGGCCTGCTATTGACCTATCAACATGACTTTCAGCCGCTAAATGCATTACGACATCGGGTTGATATCGTTCAAACACGGATTGAACTAACTTATCATCGCAGATGTCACCTTTAATAAAATGATATCGTTGGCTATCTTTGATTAAAGATAAGCTCAGAGGATTGGCTGCATAGGTGAGTTTATCGAGATTGATAACACTGTGCGGTGTTTGGGCCATGATATGGCGTACCAACGCCGAACCAATAAAACCACTTCCTCCTGAAATGAGTATTTTTAATGCGTGTCCGTTTTGTTCTGTCATTACGTTAAGCACCAAATGCAATAATGTGAGGGTTTATTTCAGGGTTATCTTTATTGGACATAATGGGAGCAATATGAGTCTTTATTGGCCATTGAATATTCAGTGTTGGGTCATTCCATGCCATGGTGTGCTCGTCATCCGCTCGGTAATATTCTGAACATTTATAGATAATGTCAGCGACCTCTGATAATACGTAAAAGCCATGTGCAAACCCCGCAGGGATCCACATTTGATAACCATTTTCATCTGAGAGTTGTTGACCTATCCATTTGCCATAGGTGGACGATCCTAGTCTTAAATCTACCGCAACATCGAATATGCAGCCGCTCGATACTCGGATTAACTTACCTTGAGGGAAACGTTGTTGAAAATGAAGCCCTCTTAATACATTGTTCATTGAGCGAGACTGATTTTCTTGTACTAATTGAGGAATTTTCAGATTTCTTTGAGTGAAGGCATCATCAAACACATTTTGACGTAATGTCTCCATAAAAAATCCACGTTCATCGACGAACTTTTGTGGGTTAAACAAGAAGACTTCATCAAGCTCGGTATTAATGCATTTCATTGGGAAAATTCTTATTGAGTAATGACAGTAAATACTGGCCATAGCCACTTTTGATGAGTTGGTTCGCAAGTAAAGTTAATTGTTGTTGATCGATTAACCCCATTGAAAAAGCCACTTCCTCTGGGCAAGAAATTTTTAATCCCTGTCGCTTTTCAATTGCAGCGATATATTGAGTTGCTTCAGCCATCGCATCAGGTGTACCTGTATCTAACCATGCTGTGCCACGGCCTAAAATACTCACATTAAGGTCGTTATTGTCTAAATATTGCTGAATAACATCGACAATCTCAAGTTCACCTCTTTGTGATGGCAATACCTTTTTAGCGTATTGACATGCTTTATGATCAAAAAAGTATAATCCAGGCATGGCGAAATTTGATTTTGGTATTGCGGGCTTTTCTGTAATGGATATGACTTTGCTTTGTTGATCAAACTCAATAACCCCATAGGCTTGCGGATTAGCAACATGATAACCAAATATGGCTGCGCCAGTCATGTTATTCGCTGCTTGTAATGTTGCTTGCAGCTGATGACCATAAAAAAGGTTATCCCCTAAAATCAGAGCGCTAGGACTACCATCAAGAAAAGGTTCAGCAAGAATGAGTGCTTGAGCTAAGCCTTCTGGTTTAGCTTGAATGGTATAATCAATACTGATGCCCCATTGATGACCATTTTTTAAGAGTGATTTAAAAAGAGGTAAATCTGTTTCAGTACAAATAACCAAAATTTCAGTGATACCTGCTTGCATTAAGGTGCAAAGAGGATAATAAATCATCGGCTTGTCGTATATGGGTAATAACTGTTTACAGACAACTTGTGTGATGGGATAAAGTCGTGTGCCTGAACCACCCGCTAATAAAATACCTTTTCTCATTTAACTGTCTTCAAGTGTCTAATCTGATAATTTTAACACAGCTAAACTCAATAAAGCATGGCACATTCGTGCAATAAACCTGTGTTCGGGGTAATTAACTGCCGATGAGGTGATCTAAGCCTTTTATTTTATCAACCCGATAGCGTTCTGAATCTGGCCCAGTAATTCTTTTATGTTCTACGTCCAGTAGATAGAGATGCTCTGGCAATACCTGATAAATATGGCCACGGTCTAATATGATAATGTTACCCGTTTTATCCCACTCAAATGTACCGCGACCTTGGAATGGATAAGGGTCACTGCCTAATCTTACAGTATGTATAATGTAATAATTGGGGGGAAGCAGTTCGATGGTGGTATCCATGCCGTCACAGCTAGGGCAAGGAAAAACGCCATGATAAACCCCTTGCCATTGGATTGTATTCATACTGCTGTTTGCTAAATCGTCAACGGTGGGAGTTTGTTGACCACATCCAAACAATACTAAGCTAAGTATTAACCATGCATTTTTCATCTAAAGTCCTTTTAGACATTGTATTGACGCGTTGCTATTACTGTCGGGATGAATTTTTAATGATTTTAGTTAACAACGCACCAGTGTTCTATTGTGTATCGTTCCGAGATAGGTTGTTTTAATATCCCTTAATCCTGAACTAGGCGAATAAACTACACTTTTTATACCATAGTTTTTAATTTTACAGCCTTATACTTTAGTTGTGATTTCAAAAAACTGTTTTATCTCATCAATTTGATCCATAGCATCTTGATACCCTAAATCGATTAACGTGGTTGTGTAGCTTTTTTCGAATAATAAATAAGACACAATACTCGAGTCTGATTGCCGATTAATCCCAAAAAACTTTAACAGCGTCCTAATGGCGAATGGCATGTCATCATAAAAACGCGCCGCTATTCGACTGAGATCTTGACTTGGCTTTATCACTAATGTGTCAATATGCCGAAGATTCAATACCTCTTTGTCTTGTGGCGATATCATCGCTAATGTGTTGTTAACTCGCTGTAAGCGTTCTAAATCACTGTTGAGTGTATCGGAGAAAATCGTATCTAATAAATGGCCGGCGATAGTGGCTGTTTTGGGGTGGTATTCAAACTCGATAGGAAAATGTTTGTGCGGGCTGTCTAGATTAATCACAAATATTTTATTGGCGCCTAGATGGATTGGGCTTGAAAGAGGGGATAATTGGTGTACCGAGCCATCGCCATAATAAGCCTGATTAAGTTTAATTGATGGGAATACCATAGGAATGGCTGAACTTGCCAATAAATGTTCCGTATTCAATAAACTGCGTAATCCTATCCGCCTTGCTCGTTGCCAATCTTCAATGTTGTCGTTACCTTGATAAAAACTGTACGAGCGCGAGTTGTTATAGCAAGAGGCATCGACACTAATCGCTGTTAGCGCTTTATTACTTATATTTCGGTCTATGCGTTTAAAGTCGATAAGATTATTGAGGAGTTCACGCAGTGGTTGGTTATCTAATAAACTGCCGGCGTCAGTGTTAACTTTGTCGTCTTGTAACCCTTTAATGGCCATTCGCCCTAAATGCCGGAGCACTTGTGCAACACTGGTGCGATAGACTTGTTTTGTTTCAAAGTGACGCCAAACCCAGTCGAGTTTTTTGACCGCAAGATGAAAGCAAGATGCATGCGTGGCTAAAGAGATGGCGTTAATGGCGCCAGCAGAGGTACCGCAAATAATATCAAATGGCACATGATGATTACGCGGATAAAATTGCACTAACGCTTTAAGCACACCAATTTGATATGCCGCTCTAGCGCCACCGCCACCTAAAACTATCGCTGTAGAGACTGCCAATCGATATCCTTAATAGAGTAATAAGAGAAGATATTAGTATGAATTCTTTTGTTATTACATACCAGCAAGCAAAGTACAATACGGTATTCCATCGAAAGTTTATATCAAGCCCAATAAAAAAACGCACTAAAAAGTGCGTTTTTTTGAGTTTGATAATGAGGCTAGCGGCGATTAACCTTTAGCAGCATTTGTCAAAAATTCAACAATTTGGTCGAATGGAATATCTTGTTTCTCACCGGTGCGACGGTTTTTGTATTCAAATACACCCGCATCGATATTGCGATCACCAATTACGACAACATGAGGTAAGCCTATTAATTCCATATCAGCAAACATCACGCCTGGACGTTCCTTACGGTCATCCATTAATACTTCAACACCCGCGTCTGCTAGGTCTTGGTAAAGTTTTTCTGCAATGTCAGCTACGCGATGAGACTTATGCATGTTCATCGGTAAGATACCCACGGTGAACGGGGCAAGGGCTTCTGGCCAAATGATGCCGCGGTCATCGTAATTTTGCTCAATGGCAGCAGCGACTATACGGCTTACGCCAACGCCGTAACAACCCATCAATAACACCTGTGCCTTACCATTTTCATCTAACACTGTGGCATTCATGGCTTTAGAGTAGTTAGTACCAAGCTGGAAAATATGGCCCACTTCAATACCACGAGCCATCGCATAAGTGCCAAGGCCATCTGGTGTCGGTTCACCTTCAACAACATTGCGGATATCGGCAACCGTTGCGAGCGGTAAGTCACGCTCCCAGTTAATACCAAAATAATGCTTATCTTCTGCATTAGCGCCAGCAGCAAAGTCGCTCATGATGGTGACACTATGGTCAATAATAATTGGCATCGTTAACCCAACAGGTCCGATAGAACCTGGGCCTGCGCCAACGGCATCACGAATTTCAGCTTCTGATGCGAACTCAAATGGTGAAGCAACTAACTCAAGTTTGTCCGCTTTGATTTCGTTCAGTTCGTGATCGCCACGAATAACCAATGCGACTAACGGTGCTTCTTCTGTTGCACCTTTAACGATTAATGTTTTGACTGTCTTGGTAATAGCTAAACTGAATTGTTCAACAAGCTCAGCGATAGTTTTAGCATTAGGCGTATCCACTAATGTCATTGCTTGAGTTGGTTCTGGACGAGCTTCAGTTGGGAGTGGCGATTCAGCCTTTTCAATATTAGCCGCGTAATCGCTACCCGTTGAGTAAGCAATTAAGTCTTCGCCGCTGTTTGCAAGCACATGGAACTCATGGGACATGCTGCCACCGATAGAGCCTGTGTCAGCTAATACTGGACGGAACTCTAAGCCCATGCGGGTAAGGATATTGCAATATGCGGTATGCATTGCATGGTACGTGCTGTCCATGGTTTCTTGATCTAAATGGAAAGAATAAGCATCTTTCATTAAGAACTCACGAGCACGCATCACACCAAAACGTGGACGAACTTCATCACGGAATTTAGTTTGTACTTGATAAAGCGTCAGCGGTAATTGTTTATATGAACTGAGTTCTTTGCGCACTAAGTCAGTGATCACTTCTTCGTGTGTTGGCCCCAGTACGAAATCACGGTTGTGACGGTCTTGAAAGCGCAGTAATTCTGGGCCAAACTTTTCCCAGCGACCGGTTTCAACCCATAAGTCAGCTGGTTGAACTAGCGGCATTAAGATTTCAATGGCACCTGTTTTGTTCATTTCTTCACGAACAATGGCTTCTACTTTACGCAAAACACGTAAACCAGAGGGTAACCAGCTGTAAAGACCTGATGCGTTACGACGGATCATACCGGCGCGAAGCATTAACTGATGACTAATCACCTCTGCATTAGCAGGGGTTTCTTTTTGTGTTGAAAGCAGGTACTTACTAACTCGCATTACCGATGTCCAAAATAGTAGCTATGAATGATCGTCATTTTAGCACCTGCATCAATGATGTCACCTGCTAATTCGACTCAAAATAAGGCTTTATGGTGCTTTATGAGTATTAGGTGATTATTTATCTCGCCTATCACCAATCACTCGAGCGGGATTGCCGGCCACAATGGCGTAGTCTGCTACATTTTTTGTGACAATACTGCCCATACCTATTACGGCATGATGACCAATGGTTACACCATCGACAATGCCTGCTTGGGCACCAATCCAAACATCTTCGCCGATAATCACACCTTTAGAGTTTGCGGGTTGTTGATATATTGGAGTATCAGGAGACATGCCATGATTGAATGCATAAACAGTGACATTATTGGCAATACGCGTTTGATGACCTATTTTAATGCCATTTCGCCCGCCATCTAAGCTACAACCATGATTAATCGCTACTTCATTACCTAGGACTATTGGCCCGTGCATGAACACATCTGCTGCAATCATGCATCGATTACCAATGGTGATATCACGACCAGGCTCAGCAAAAAGTTGTGCCTGTGGTGCGATAAAACAATGTTCACCGATATGAACGGTTTCGAGTTGACTCAGTTGCTGTTGAATTTCATCTTGCCAGGGCTTGGCCCACAACAAGTGTTTAGGTTTTAATGAAAAATACAGCCAAGGCATCCAAGATAAACGCTTTTTGTGCTGAGTTTGATAGTCAATCTCTGCCATGACGTTAATCCTTAAGCAGTTCAACTTGAGTCGGTTTCAGCTCTAACACTTCAATTCCATGAGGTGTGATATGCCAAAAAATATCTAAATCATATAAAGCCACTTGGTATAACTTAGGGTCGTCTTTAGCTTTTTTGTAGGCAGGGCGAGGATCTTGAGACAACACACCTTCAATGAGCTCATGTAAGCCCTGGTATTGCTCTTGCGCTGCATAGTGCGCAATTTGTGTCGTTGCAATATCGGTATAGCTGACCGGTATCAGTAACGGTGCGTCCTGGGCTATCCCGCCTTTGGCATCTAAAATGGCATCAGAAAAAGGGATGTAGGGCTTAATGTCAATAATGGGGGTGCCGTCTAATAAGTCCATGCCAGAGATAGCCAAACACACTTTGCCCTTGCGAGTGACGATGCCGTGAAGCTTTACCACAGATTGCCCTATGCCATTAGGTCTAAATGTAGAGCGTGTAGCAAATACGCCTAGTTTTTCATTACCGCCAAGGCGAGGAGGGCGTACTGTGGTTTTCCAGCCTTGAGCTAAATTCTCATGAAAGCAAAACAATAACCACAAATGAGAATATTGCTCTATTCCTCGAACCGCATCGACATGATTAAACGCGGGTTCAAACTCAATGTACCCTGTCGCATTAACTAAACCGGGTTGACGTGGAATTCCAAACTTTTGTTTATATGGCGTCCGGCAAATAGCAACAGCATTGATTTGGTTGCTAAAAGAAGCATTGGTTTGAGATTTATCTTTATGAGTGCGTTCGGCATCTTGGGTCATGCAATACCTGAAATAAGCTGATGTAGGAGTAAAGTCCATAAATAACATGATGAGTAATATTGTGATAAATCATGTCATCTATGGTCTAGCGGCTAGGTGATATTACCCTGTCGTGGGTTATTTAACGTCAGCTGTTTTGATTGCCTGGCCAACACAAAGCGCGCGACTGTAGCAGCTATTATCAGGTTCGTTGATCACAAAGCAGCTTTTAACCACAAAACCATTGGCTCCTAAGTCAGCCGCCGCTCGTCTTGCGTTACTGCGTGCATCAGAAATCTGTGGTGGAGTATCTTTGGCGGTTTCTTGGCAAGCTTCGCCTTCAACTAAACCTAATACTTCAAAATGACCTTTAGGTTGAACTTCACCGTCATATAAAACTACATCACCCACTTTAAAATATTCGTTAATAGCCTTACCGTCTAAATTACTTTTGAATACATAATCACTTGCACAGGCAGTCAATAAAAGTGCGAAGCCCGAAAAAAACAATGCGTGTTTAACAGAAAAATTCATAGCCGTAGCCTTTAATGAAAGAGTAGGAATCAACTACTAAGTTTACCTTGTCTTCTGGTGATGATAAAGCTGTCAAATAAAAAGGGCTTACCTAAGTAAGCCCTTTTTATGGTTAATCAATAAATAGCTTATTGAAAAACTTATTCCATACCAGGAATTAAGAATTCTTTGATATCTTTACCGCTTTCAATTTGTGTTTTGAACACGGTTGGCATACGGCCTTGACCAGTCCATTGAACTAATTCACCGTCAACAGTGATTTGATATTTTGCTGGACGTGGAGCGCGTTTCGCTTTTGCCGCTTTAGGTGCAGAAGTCACATCACCTAAGTCTTCAATTGATAAACCGCTGTTTTCAATTTGCGCTAAAATTTCAGCAATGCGTGCATTACGTTCTGCATTGGCTTCAAGTTCTAATTTCTCTTCATCTTCGCGGTCAGCAATAATTTTTTCTAACTTAACTGCAGTGTCACGTAAATCATCAAGAGACAATTCTTTTACTGCTGCTTTAAAACGACGACCGTGGGTTAAAATATCTAGAAAGTCACTCATGTTGTTTAGTTTCCTAATGATTTATTATTAAAAATAAAATGTTTAAAAGACAAATTGTTCAACTTACAAGGTAAATTTCAGTATCGCATATGGTTTATTTAGGCCGTTTTTATTAATATTGACGAGATTAAATCCCACAACGTTACCGATACACTGTTTAATAATACTGAATATTAGCGTAATAATAGAAACTATTCGTTATAGGATCAAATTAAATTACCTTTAATGTCTAATATTTTTTATTTAATCTTAATTGTTAACCCTCTATTGTTTAAATGTTGTTTAGTTTGGTTGCCAGCTTGAAGGTAAATAAATCTAAACAAGCGTTTGACTTTTGTTGACGTTAACGTTAACAGGACGTAAAGTAATCCCATCTTGCATTGGCAAACGCCAGTGTGTTGTCCACATACATTGAAGGTGTAGTAAGGAAAACCTATGAAAATATTGGTGCCTGTTAAACGCGTAGTCGATGCCAATGTGAAAGTCAGGGTAAAAGCTGACAACACAAATGTTGATACGACCAACCTTAAAATGGCGTTAAACCCATTTTGCGAAATTGCAGTAGAAGAAGCCGTTCGTTTAAAAGAAGCTGGCATTGCCACTGAAGTGATTGTGGTAAGTGTAGGAGCCAAAGTGGTTCAAGAGCAGTTAAGAACGGCAATGGCACTGGGCGCAGACAGAGCGATTCATATTGAAACTGATGAAGAGCTGGTGCCATTATCAATTGCTAAGCTGTTAAAAGCGGTACAAGAAAAAGAACAAGCTCAATTGATCATATTTGGTAAGCAGTCTATCGATGGCGACAACAACCAAACCGGTCAAATGCTTGCTGCATTAACGGACATGCCTCAAGCAACATTTGCGTCTGAAGTTAAGCTTGATGGCGACATGGTTACAGTAACCCGTGAAATTGATGGCGGCTTACAAACCTTAAAAATGCCTTTGCCCGCTATTGTCACCGTTGACCTTCGTTTAAATGAACCTCGTTATGCTTCATTGCCTAACATCATGAAAGCTAAACGTAAGCCATTAGAAACCTTATCGGTTGCTGATTTGGGTGTTAGCCTCAAAGCTCATCAAACTGTCATTAAAGTGACCCCGCCGGTGGACCGTAAAGCCGGAATTATGGTGTCTTCAGTTGAAGAGTTAGTCGAAAAGTTAAAAAACGAAGCGAAGGTGATCTAACATGGCCATTTTAGTATTAGCGGAACACGATAACGTCAGTTTAAAATCAGATACGGCAAAAGTAGTGAGTGCTGCAGCTGCCATTGGTGGTGATATTCATGTGCTTGTTGCTGGCGCAGATTGTGGCGCAGCGGTTACTGCAGCACAAAGCCTTGCTGGTGTGAGTAAAGTATTGGTTGCAGACAGCGTTGAATATAGCGCGCAACTGGCAGAAAACGTATCGAAACTCGTGGTTGAACTTGCTGCGGATTACGAACATGTTTTAGCTGCGGCAACCAGTATCGGTAAAGATACTTTACCTCGCGTTGCGGCGCTGTTAGATGTGGCACAAATTTCTGAAGTGATAGAAGTGGTTAGTAGTGACACGTTTGTCCGTCCAATTTATGCCGGTAATGCATTGGCGACAGTACAAAGTTTAGATGCTAAGAAGGTCATGACAGTGCGTTCAAGTGCGTTTGATGCCGTTGCTGCTACTGGCAGTGCTGATACCGTCAACGTAAGCCAAGTGATTGCCGCTCGGACTGAATTTGTATCGCAAGCCCTAACAGAATCTGCTCGTCCAGAGCTAGGTAATGCTGGCATTATCGTTTCTGGCGGTCGTGGTATGGGCAGTGGCGAAAACTTTGGTATTCTTGAACAACTTGCCGATAAGTTAGGCGCTGCTGTTGGTGCATCACGTGCCGCAGTCGATGCTGGTTTTGTTCCTAACGATTTACAGGTAGGTCAAACGGGTAAAATTGTGGCACCTGACTTGTACATTGCTGTTGGTATTTCTGGCGCGATTCAACATCTTGCCGGTATGAAAGATTCAAAAGTGATTGTGGCCATTAACAAAGATCCTGAAGCACCGATATTCCAGGTGGCTGACTATGGTCTAGTGGCTGACTTATTTGAGGCTGTGCCTGCATTAAACAATTTAGTTTAATCAGGGCAGTTTGCTCCAGTTAGAGTCACTTATCGCTTGGATAGTGTGCTTTCGATAATAAAAGGTTTCTACTTAATCGGTAGAAACCTTTTTTATTGACCGTTTTATGCTGCCATGGAGTTGGTATTAATAAAGAATGCCCCATCAGCTTTTGTTCTGCGGTCTCGCTATTTAAAAGGGGACAACCGTGACGCCATAGCGACGCCTTAATCTAAAACCGCTTGACGTATTCTGAGTGGTCACTTATTTAATGCGGATTGGTATTGCTTGCTGTTTTTGTACCCAGTTCACTAGTGTGCATTTGATTTAAAAACGTTAAACTAATGATGTTAGATTGTAGGAAAAGTTAACGTTATTGTTGCTTATGCTGCAGTTTAGCGCTTATTGCTGGCGCACAATGTGCCATTTATGATTGTATGTCGGCGCTATTTGTAATGTGTGTTTTTACAATCAGCAAAAGTAGAGGTGCATTGCATAAGAGTCATGTTGAATTGGGTGATGCCAATAATTCAGCATAAAAGGATGCAATGCCGAAATAAATGAGTTGATCGCCCTCATTTGTTGGTGCCGTTCTCGAAAGGGGCTGCACTGTCATAGTGTTTTTATCGACATGATAAAAAAATGATATTCATATTAAATGGGTATGACTGTGGAGTGCTACTAGTAACGTTAACGCATATACTTTCTGTGTATGTTTAACCTTATTTCTAGTTTTTCCTTATTCGTATTCAACGAAGAAATAATTAAATTATGATAATAAGTTATGCCGATTCGGCACTGTCAGTTTTGCCTCCACTTGTGGCAATTACCTTGGCTATTTTTACCCGTAAAGTGCTGCTGTCATTAGGGGTAGGTATTCTCTTAGGTGCGCTATTGCTAACCGATTTTTCCATGATTGGCAGTGGTGAATATCTTGCCAATACCGTCAGTCAGTTAGTGTGGAAAGACGCAGCCCTAAATAGTTGGAATGTGTATATCCTTGGTTTCTTAATTGTATTGGGGATGATCACAGCATTAATCACGGTAAGTGGTTCAGCGAGGGCGTTTGCTGATTGGGCTAAACGGCACATTCGTAATAAGCGTGACGCCAAGTTAATGACCATGTTTTTGGGCTGCGTGGTGTTTATTGACGATTACTTTAACAGCTTGGTGGTCGGTTCTATTTCACGTCCTATTACTGACCGTTATCATATTTCGCGCGCTAAACTGGCCTATATTCTTGATTCTACTGCCGCGCCTGTTTGTGTGATTTCACCGGTCTCAAGCTGGGGCGCATACATTATTGCACTCATTGGCGGTATTTTAACGGCGCACGGTTTTGCAGATGCGGGTCATTTAAGTGTTTTTGTGCAAATGATCCCAATGAACTTTTATGCGGTATTCTCGTTGCTATTATTGCTATGCGTTGCCGCTTTTAGTCTAGATGTTGGCCCGATGCGCCAGCATGAGCTTAATGCGCTTCGTGGTAACTTATTTGACGAAACTAAAGGCCAGCCTCCTGGCGCGGCAACGGATTTACCTGAAGCCGATACCGGTAAAGTGATTGGCCTATTTTTACCGATTGCTATCTTAGTGTTTGCGACCGTGTATTTTATGGTATCAAGTGGCGCAGACTCACTCGCCGCAAGCGAGTTACCCTTTAGCGTATTAGGTGCATTTGAAAATACCGATGTCAGTTCATCACTATTCTTTGGCTCACTTGTTGGCTTTATTGCTACCGTAGGACTTGCCATTCAGCAGAAAGTCGAATGGTCGATGTTAGTCAAAGGCATGACAGTGGGCGCACGCTCAATGTTGCCGGCTATTTATATCTTACTGTTTGCATGGACGATTGCGAGTGTGATTGGTCAGCTTGAAACTGGTAAATACATGGCAAGTTTAGCCACTGACAATATTCCATTTGCCTTACTTCCAGCAGTGTTATTCTTGTTAGCGGGTATTACTGCATTTTCGACGGGTACAAGTTGGGGTACGTTTGGCATTATGTTGCCTATTGCCGCAGACATGGCAATGGGAAGTGACAGTACCATGATGTTGCCAATGTTGGCTGCGGTGTTGTCTGGCGCGGTATTTGGCGATCATTGCTCACCGATATCGGATACCACTATATTGTCATCGACAGGCGCCAGTTGCCATCATATTGACCATGTGGTGACTCAATTACCTTACGCACTCATCACTGCGTTTATTAGCTTAGTCGGTTATACCGTTTTAGGTTTTACGGGCTCATTGGTGGCAGGTTTAATTAGTTGTAGTGTGTTGTTTGTTATTAGCATCGTGATATTGCATTTTTGGGCAAAAAAATAATCGTTAGTCTTAAGATTAATCGATAAATACAGCCTGTGTTGCTGTCGTTAAAAATGCCGTACTCATAACGAATACGGCATTTTTGTTTGTCGTTGTCATGTTAAAACAGTTACTATATGCAACATAAACAGACCAACTATTAGGACGCATAATTTTGGCGCAACTGTACTTTTATTATTCGGCAATGAATGCCGGTAAATCGACTTCATTACTACAGTCTTCTTATAATTACCGCGAGCGCGGGATGCATACTTTAGTGATGACGGCATCGATAGACAATCGTTATGGTGTTGGTAAAGTATCATCACGTATTGGTATCGAAACAGATGCGCAGGTATTTGGTAGTACTGATAATTTAATAGAGTTAATTTCGACGTCTCATAATGAACAAAAAATTCATTGCGTATTGATTGATGAAAGCCAGTTTTTGAGTAAAGAACAGGTGAGGCAGATTACCCATGTGGTCGATAACATGGATATTCCTGTATTGTGCTACGGTCTTCGTAATGACTTCCAAGGAGAATTATTTCCTGGTAGCCAATATTTATTAGCCTGGGCCGACAAATTAGTTGAGCTTAAAACGATTTGTCATTGTGGCCGTAAAGCTAACATGGTGGTGCGTCTTGATCACGACGGTAAACCAATGCGTGAAGGCGAGCAAGTTGCCATTGGCGGTAACGAGAGTTACGAGTCGGTTTGTCGCAAGCATTTTCGTGAGTTTTTGTGGGATTAAATTAAACCTAACTTGACCGAATAAAAAAGCCGCTTCAAGTTAATTGATGCGGCTTTTTTATTCGGTCACTATTTATTAAAATCGGCTTAGGCGAATATTAAAAATCGGCTTCTGCGAAATCAACAATATCAGCACTGCTTGATTCAATTTGTTTACGTAAACTGCGGGTTTGGCTACCCCAATAGCTCATAAAGAATTGTGCCGTTTTAAGTTTAGCTTGGTAAAAGCTAGCCTCTTCCGTACCCGCTTCTAATGCGGCTAATGATGTTGCTGCAATGCGAGTCCACATCCACGCTAGCGCTGCAATACCAAACAACTGCATATAAGCCATTGATGCCGCGCCAATTAAATCAGGGTTCTTGCTGGCTGACTGCACAATAAAGCCGGTGGCTTTTTCAAGATCGCCTGCCGCATCCATTAACCCTGCAAGATAAGGTTTCATTGCATCATTAGTGGCATGTTGCTGCACGAGCTCTTTGACCATGCCAGACCATAGCGTTAATGCCGCGCCTTTGTCTGCCAATAATTTACGACCGACTAAATCAAGCGCCTGTACACCGTTAGTGCCTTCATAAATCATCGCGATACGGATATCTCGGACAAACTGTTCCATGCCCCATTCATTAATATAGCCATGGCCGCCATAAACTTGCTGGGCATCAACACAAGCTTTAAAGCCTTGATCGGTGACAAACCCTTTAACAATGGGAGTGAATAGTGCGGCAAGGGCCGAGGCTTGTTTTGCTTGTGCAGGATCGGTATGACGCTCAGCTTGGTCCAGCCATAATGCTTGTTGGCCCATTAACGCGCGTGTACCTTCATTGAACGACTTTTGTGATAACAGCATGCGGCGAACATCACCGTGTACGAGTAATGAATCAGCAGCTTGCTCAGGCTGCTTAACACCGCTTAATGCTCGGCCTTGAATACGCTCTTTGGCATAAACAAGAGCATTTTGGTACGCAATATCTGATACGCCTAAACCTTGAATCCCCACGCCTAAACGTGCCTGGTTCATCATGGTAAACATGGCTTTTAGACCTTGATGTGGCGCGCCAACTAGCTCACCGATTGCGCCGTCAAAATGCATCACACACGTTGAATTACCGTGAATGCCCATTTTATGTTCTAAACCGGTAGCACTTAATGTGTTTGCTGCGCCTAGGCTGCCATCTGCATTGACTAAAAATTTAGGCACTGCAAACAACGAAATGCCTTTAACGCCCTCTGGCGCATCGGGTAGGCGAGCTAATACTAAATGAATAATATTGTCTGCAAGATCGTGATCGCCCGATGAAATAAAGATTTTCTCACCGCTAATGGCAAATAACTCATCACCCGCAGGAACCGCTTTAGTGCGTAATAATGCTAAATCTGTACCGGCATGAGACTCGGTTAAGTTCATGGTGCCAGTCCATTCGCCGCTGACCAATTTGGCTAAGTACTTTTGTTTCAGCGCATCGCTACCGTGCACATGAATCGCCGAATAAGCGCCATGGGTTAACCCTGGATACATAGCAAAGGCCATATTCGTCGCGGTTTTCATTTCAGTAGCAAAGGTGCCAATCACTTCAGGTAAGCCCTGACCGCCAAATTCAGGATCGCAAGTTAACGTCGCCCAACCATCCTCTACATATTGTTTGTAAGCTTGCTTAAACCCTTTTGGTGTAATGACCTTGCCGTCAACCAGTTTACAGCCTTCTAAGTCACCGCTGGCATTGAGTGGCAGCATAATGTCGGTGGTAAAGTCGGCAACACCTTGCAAAATCGCATCAGTGAGATCCGCATCTATTTCATCAAAACCGCGTAAATCAGTTTGTTGATAGATATTCAGCAATTCAGACAATATGAATTGATAATCACGCAGAGGAGCTTGGTAAATAGGCATAAGATCATTCCTTGGTTATGGTGAACGCAATGTTGCCAGCAACTAACTTGTTAATTGTTACTGGTCCAATCAGATGGTGTCAGTGTATATAACATACCCAATTTCGAGTAAAAACTCAGTATTATTTTTACGTAAGCGTAAACTTATTTGTTGGGTGTTGACGTCACGATTTGTTGACTGTGAATATTAATACCCATATTCATCTGTAAAAGATCATATGTTAGCGAATACAAAATGGCTTAAGTCGGGTCTATTGATGTAATCAATAAATAACTTGAATACGACATAAAGTCAGTGTGCAAGTTAACGCATAACACAGGGCGAGATATGAAGGTATTTGGGTCAATATTGGGGATGTTAATCTTGTTAATGTTGCCGTTGCATGTTACTCATGCCGCGGCGCAGCTTAATGAGTCGGTTGCCGCTAACTTTACGTTATCGACCGCCGATGGCGAGCACGTCAGTTTGAGTGACTATGCTGGCAAGCCTGTCGTCATTCACTTTTGGGCCACTTGGTGCCCTTATTGTAAAAAATTACAGCCCGGTTTAGAAAAACTTCGACTTAAATATCAACATACCGATTTACAGATGATAGGCATCAGTTTTAACGAAGATGCTGATGCAAATCCAGCCCAAAGTTTGCTTGACCGTGGTGTCGGGATGATAACGTTAGTCAAGGGCGATAAAGTGACCGAGCTATACGAGGTCAAAGGTACGCCCACTACAGTGTTTATCGATCGTAGTGGCCATATTGTATGGATTACGCATACCGCCGATCCAAACGATGTGAATTTAGACAAAGCACTGCAATATATACTGCAATAACGGCGCGGTTTATTTGGCTTTTCGACGTAACGTCAATTTTAACATTAGCGGTCCAATAAGGGTCGTTAAGGCAATCACCATTACTAAAATCGCGAATTCTTTAGCGTGAATGACCCCTAGCTGTCGGCCCATTTCAGCAAACACTAACCCGACTTCACCACGGGGAACCATCGCCGAGCCGACAATACACCGTTCTCGCCAATCGGAACTCGCAGTTAGACCTGCAACAAACTTGGCTGCGACTGCAATTAATGTTAATCCAAGTAACAACAGTATTCCCATTAAGCTCAAATCAAGCTGACTAAGATCAAGGCTAATCCCTACGTATACAAAAAAGACCGGGCTAAATAATTGCACCAATGGTTTGGCAGACTCTTCGAGTTTATGAGTAAAAGCAAATGGGTTTTTAAGATACCGATTAAAGGGGGAGGTGAATTGTCTTGATAAACCCATACCTACGGCAAAGCCGCCCAAAATGGCAGGTGTGCCAAACCAATGGGCTAACCAAGCGAAGAGACAAATTAATGCCATAACGACCATGACTTCATACCCCGGAATACTGGCTTTAAGATGCAACCAGCGGGTTAAATAAATGATGGTTCTCACTAACGGTGGGCTAAGAATAATAAACGCTGCAATCATTGCAAATAGCACTAGAGTTGAGCCAATAGCAAACTCGCCTGATGAGGCAAAGTTAAACAATACGCTTAATAAAATCACCCCAACGATATCGTCGATAACCGCCGCGCCAAGAATAATATGCCCTGCCTGACTTTGAGTTTGATTATTTAAGCTTAATACCCGCATTGAAATACCAATGCTGGTGGCTGTGAGGGCGCAACCAAAAAATAATGCGGTAAAAGGAGGAATAGAAAGCCAATACATGCTGGCAATACCACAAGCCAATAACGGCATCGCAATGCCGAGTAGCGCGACACGCATTGCTTTGTGGCCAGAATTAGCCAGATGTTTGATTGAGGTTTCGCAGCCGATATCAAATAACAGCAATATCACACCTAACTCGGCAATGATGGCTAAAGTGCTGTGTGGGGTAACCCAATTGAGCAGTGACGGGCCAATAATGATCCCAGCGGTGACTTCTCCCACCACGCTAGGAAACCCAAATAGTGCACTCAACTCACCAAATAAGCGGCCGCCAACTAGAATGAGAAAAAGTGCCATTACAAAGCTGTCTATTGCCATCTCATTTTCCTTAAGTTGGGCAATATGTATTTGATAGTTTTGGTCTAACAAAGTTGATGTTGATCAATTTTTACACCGATACTTATGCACAAACTTACGCTATTAGCTAAGCTAAAGATAGTTACTAGCTCACGTTTATTGAGAATGTTTTTTGTCTATGTAGCCGCTATTTTTACTTGGCTTTTGATTCAGTGATTGAACAATTGAGCCGGTCAGATTTTGATTAGATGATGAGCAGACTTTTATTGAGATAGCACCGCAGCGATATCAGTATCTGCCAATGTGTTTAGGATGCAAATGAATCATTAACACGTCCCATAAAGGAGATTTAAATGAACAAAATGTTTGTGATTGCTCAAATGGAAAGCGCGCACACAGATGCTGTTGCGCATGGGTTGGCGTTAGCGAAACAATTAAATAAACAAGCCGAAGTGTTTGCTTATACTTATGCTTATTTAAGTGGTGCCGACCGTGACAACCCAAGGTTGGCCGGAGTGGCTCAAAAAGCCTTGATGACTCAACGAGAAAAACAATTACAAACCCATTTAGATACGCTTGATGCTGAAGATGTGCCATTACATGTGATTTGGAGTAAATACCTTTTTGAACATGCTTGCAGCCATGCTCAGCGTCATGGTTTTGATTTAATGGTTAAAGCAGTTCACCATGCCGACCATTATTTACCTACCGACTGGCAGCTTATTCGCCATACAACAATGCCTTTATTATTGCTCACCAACAATCCACTCAATAATGGACAAACGACCTTAATCTCAATCGACTTAGGCACCAGTAACCCTGCGAAACAACGCCTTAATGATGCCGTGATTGCCCATGGAAAACAGTTTGCTAAAGCGACGGGGACAACGCTACATGTCGCTTACGTACTCAGAATTCCGCAAATTGTGCGCGATATGGATTTGCTTGATATTAATGCATTGGTGAAAAAAGCGTATGCCGAGCATAAACAAAAAATTGCCGAGATAGGCGTTGATGCCGATTGCATGCACATTATTACCGGTGAGCCAGAATTGTGTTTATTTGAATTAGCCTGCCGCTTAAAAAGCCAATATTTTGTAGTAGGAGCAAGGCAGCGCCAAGGGTTGTTAGGACGAATTATTGGCAATACAGCAGAAGAGATTTTAAGTCGTATGCGCAGCAATGTATTGGTTATCCCAACCGAAGAATAATGCAAATACCATTGCGCATTAATAAATGACCACTCAGAATGCGTCCAGCGGTTTTTGATTAAGGCGTCGCTATGTAGTAATGGTTGTTCCCTTTCAAATAGCGAGAACGCAGAGCAAAAGCCGCTGGGGCATTCCTTTCAGGCGAGTTTTAAAAGGGCTTACACTGCGTTGCATGACTTCGAAAGAGAACAACTATTCATTCAGTCATACGCCTTGTTTAAGCCCTTTTAAATTCTCGCTGAGAGAGCATTTACTAACGCGCAATGGTATAAAAACCGATAACAAAAAGCCCGGTAAAAACCGGGCTTATTGCAAATAACACTTAAATCTTAAAACATCATTTCAGGCACATGATCTGGTACCACGAGCTTACCCGCAGTTTTTGTGACAATTTCTTCAACAGACACGCCTGGTGCGCGCTCTAAAAGATGGAATGCACCGTCTTTAATTTCCATAAAGGCTAAATCGGTAATGACGCGTTTAATGCAACCGTAGCCCGTTAATGGCAATTCACATGTAGACAATAATTTTGAATTACCGTGCTTGTCGGCGTGCATCATGGTGACAATAATATTATCAGCACCAGCGACTAAATCCATTGCGCCGCCCATGCCTTTAATCAGCTTGCCTGGGATCATCCATGAGGCGATAGAGCCATTAACATCCACTTCAAATGCGCCTAATACCGTTAAGTCAACGTGACCGCCACGGATCATTGCAAAGCTTTCTGCTGATGAAAAGAATGACGCCCCAGCAACTGCGGTGACTGTTTGTTTTCCTGCGTTGATAAGGTCGGCATCAATGTTTTCTTCAGTTGGAAACTCGCCCATGCCGAGTAAACCATTTTCAGATTGCAGCATTACTTGCATGCCTTGCGGAATATAGTTAGCCACAAGGGTCGGGATCCCAATACCTAAATTAACGTAAAAGCCGTCTTGTAATTCTTTTGCTACGCGCTGGGCGAGTTGTTCTCTGGTCAGTGCCATGGTGTTGTCTCCCTTATTTCGCAGCTTTGACGGTACGTTGCTCAATCCGTTTTTCAAAGCTGGCTTTGATTACGCGGTCAACATAAATACCGGGTGTATGGATGTGGTCTGGATCGAGCTCGCCTGGTTCAACAATCTCTTCCGCTTCGACGACGGTAATTTTGCCTGCGGTAGCCATCATTGGATTAAAGTTAGCGGCGGTTTTACGAAACACTAAATTACCCATAGTGTCGGCTTTCCACGCGCGAACTAAGGCGAAATCTGCCGTTAATGATTCTTCTAATACGTAATGACGGCCTTTAATTTCGCGAGTTTCTTTGCCGTCAGCTATTGGTGTGCCGTAACCTGTGGCGGTGAAAAATGCCGGAATACCCGCGCCGCCAGCACGAATTTTCTCAGCCAATGTGCCTTGTGGCGTGAGTATCACATTAAGCTCACCAGACAACATTTGTTGTTCAAAAGTGGCATTTTCGCCAACATAAGAGGCTATCATGGTTGAAATTTGATGTTGTTTAAGCAATAAACCTAAACCAAAATCATCAACCCCAGCATTGTTTGAAATGGCGGTTAAGCCTTTTACACCCAATTTAACCATGTGGTTAATTAAGCCTTCTGGAATACCACACAAACCAAACCCGCCGACCATAATAGTCATGTCGTCATTAAGTCCTGCTAGTGCTTCGTCATAGCTGTGGACGACTTTATTGAATCCTGCCATCTTGTTGTCCTTATTGTTATGTTCACAACGGTGAGTATTTTTCTGCTAACCAGTGTGAGTATATGTGATTATGTTCTGATTGCATTTGCCACTTTAGACCCATTAGCACGCCCTAATGCGCGGCTAATGTTGTCGCCCGCCAGCGCAAGCTTAGCGAGATCAATGCCGGTATCGATCCCCATGCCATGGAGCATGTAGACTAAATCTTCAGTGGCTAAATTGCCCGATGCGCCTTTTGCGTATGGACAACCACCAAGGCCGGCAACCGAGGCATCAAACACGCTGACACCGGTTTCAAGGCAGGCAAGTATGTTGGCTAACGCTTGACCATAGGTGTCATGAAAGTGCAGAGCTAATTTGTCAATTGGCATCACTTTGGTGACCGCTTCTACCATTTGTCGCGCTTTAGTGGGCGTACCCACGCCAATAGTGTCGCCTAATGAGATTTCGTAACAACCCATTTGGTAAAGGATCTCAGAGACTCTCGCGACTTCACTAACTGCAATGTCGCCCTCGTATGGGCAACCCAGCACACAAGATACATAACCACGAACCCGGATGTTGTGCTTTTGTGCTGCTTCGATAAGTGGTGCAAAGCGCGCAATTGACTCATCGATAGAGCAATTGATATTTTTCTGACTAAAACTTTCTGATGCAGCGCCAAAAATAGCCACTTCATCCGCACCTGCAGCAAGGGCTAATTCAAACCCTTTTAGATTAGGTGTTAATGCACTGTAAACCACACCTGGTTTACGCTTTATTTGACGCAATACATCATTTGAGTCTGCCATTTGTGGCACCCATTTAGGTGACACAAAACTGCCTGCTTCAATACGTTTAACACCGGCATCGGCAAGTTGTGTGATTAGCGTGAGTTTGTCTGCAGTGGTCACTGGCACTTCGTTTTGTAAACCGTCACGCGCGCCGACCTCAAAAATGCTCACTTTAGTCGGTAACATTTATGCTTCCTCGACGTTAGCTTCAGAGGCTAATGGTTCTACATTCAATAATTGTGCGCCATCGCTAACAAGCTCACCGCTTTGGAAATAAAACTCACTGACCACGCCATCAAATGGCGCCTCGATGGTGTATTCCATTTTCATCGCTTCCATCACTAATAAGCCTTGGCCTGCTTTAACTTGCTCGCCAACTTCTACTAAGTGCGTCACAACCGTGCCATTCATTGGTGCTTTAAGCTTATCTGCATGGTTTACCACTTCCTCGACCACTTGAGCCAAAATGGCTTTAAAGTGATAACTGCCAGAAGGTAAAAATAACGTAAAGTCATCGCCTTGATGGCTCACAGGGATTTTGCTTTTATGACCGTTTATTTCTGCAAGCAGTAAATCGGCTTTTAGCTCTCCCGCTAAGCTCAACACTTGGTCGTGTAAACACAAATGATATTGCTCACCAACGGCGGTCAGTAGCAAATCATGTTGTTGAACATCGCTAGCAGCGTCTGTTAATAACGACACATGATGTACGCTTGAACTGTTGAGTCTAAAACCGCTCACCAAACCCCAAGGTGAATACGGGTCGGCGCTATTTATGGCCAACGCTTTTGCCGCTTGTTTGCGTGACAGCACTTGAAAAAGTCCTGCTAGTGCTAACGCGGTATCTGCTTCAATAGCCGCGTCACCAATTAAGGTGTCGCCATAACGCTCAATAAAGTCAGTACAGAAGTCTGCCGCAGCAAAGGCTGGGTGCTCTGCAATGTTGGCTAAAAATTCGATATTATGTTTAAGGCCGCTGATTTGGTATGACTCAAGCGCATGCACTAAACGTTGCAGCGCGCGCGGGCGTGACTCGTCCCATACAATCAACTTGGCGATCATCGGGTCGTAAAAGTTACTGATGACATCGTTTTCACGAATACCGGAATCAATCCGTACATGGCGGTTTTGTTCTGGTTCACGTAAAAAGTTGAGCTTGCCGCTGGCAGGTAAAAATTCGTTTTGCGGATCTTCTGCGTAAATACGGACTTCAAATGAATGCCCATGTATACGCACTTCATCCTGGCGCAGCGGTAATTGACCACCACTGGCGACAACGAGCTGCCATTTTACTAAGTCTTGGCCGGTCACCATTTCGGTAACCGGATGCTCTACTTGCAAACGGGTGTTCATTTCCATGAAATAAAAGCTGTTGTCGGTATCGAGTAAAAACTCAACGGTGCCCGCGCCGACATAATCAATGGCTTTAGCTGCAGCCACTGCAGCATTACCCATTTGCGCACGAAGCTCATCAGACAAACCTGGAGCAGGCGCTTCTTCAACCACTTTTTGATGGCGACGTTGAATAGAGCAATCACGGTCTGATAAATAAATGGCATTGCCTTGAGTGTCAGCAAACACTTGCACTTCAACATGACGAGGTTGACGTAAGTAGCGCTCCATTAACAGTTTGTCATTACCAAATGACGAGCGGGCTTCACGGCGTGCAGATTTTATGGCTTCAAGAATTTCACCGTCGTTTTCAACGATGCGCATTCCTTTACCACCGCCGCCGTAGGCCGCTTTAATCAGTAACGGGAAGCCAATAGCTTTTGCTTCGGCGATTAAGGTGGTATCGGTTTGATCATCGCCATGATAACCCGGCACTAAGGGCACATTGGCTTTTGACATGATGTCTTTGGCGGCACTTTTGCTGCCCATGGCATCAATGGCATCGCTACCTGGGCCAACAAAAGCAATACCGTTTTGCTCGCATTTACGGGCGAATTCGGCATTTTCTGATAAAAAACCGTAACCAGGATGAATCGCTTCTGCACCTGACTTTTTGGCTATCTCAATAATTAAATCAGCTTTTAAATATGAGTCGGCAGGCGCACTGCCACCTAAGTAAAACGATTCATCTGCCATGGCCACATGGCGGGCATCTTTGTCGGCATCGGAATAAAGGGCAATGGTGCGAACACCCATGGTTTGCGCGGTTTTAATAATACGGCAAGCAATTTCACCACGGTTAGCAATCAGTAATTTGGTAAACATTATTAGGCTCCTAGTGGATCAGATTTAGCGGCTTGCCATGTAGGCGTGCGTTTTTCAAAGAAAGCATTAAGGCCTTCTTGACCTTCATCTGATACACGAATACGAGCAATTTGCTCGCTGGTAAAATTGAGCGTAGCGTCGTCAATCACGCCGTTTTCTAAATGCGATACGAGATTTTTTGCCCATGCCATACCCTGAGGGCTATTGGCATTAAATGCGGCGATAAAAGGGGACGCCGCAGCATCTAAGTCATCGTTAACTTCGTGAATAACTTGATGTGTTAAAGCAACATCAGCACTAAAGCGTTCAGCGGTCAGCATAAAGCGGCGTGATTGGCGATTACCCATAGCACGAACCACATACGGGCTAATTACCGCAGGGATAAGACCCAATTTCACTTCGCTTAAGCAAAAACTGGCGCGAGTGTTAGCAATGGCAATATCGCAGCAACAAATTAAGCCCAATGCACCACCAAAGGCTGCACCTTGTACCAAGGCAATGGTCGGTTTTGGGAATTTGTCGAGTACATGCATTAACTTGGCAAGCTCGTGGGCATCCGTCAGGTTTTGCTCAAAGTCCATCTGTGCTTGTTTGCGCATCCAATTAAGGTCGGCGCCAGCACTGAAATTTTTGCCATTTGCACGCAATATCAACATATTGCATTGACTGTCTTTGGCAAAGTGTTCGATAGCCTGGATCATCTCGCTGATCATCACTTCATCAAAGGCATTATGCACTTCAACTCGGTTTAAAATGAGCTCTGCCACCCCTTGTTCTAGGCGGCATTCAATGAACTTATATTGGTTTGATAACATTATTTATTACTCCTTATTAGCAGAATTAACCGCACAATTACATGCGGAACACCCCAAAGCGGGTGTCTTCAATAGGAGCATTTAATGCTGCTGATAAGGCTAAGCCGACCACGTCACGCGTTTGTGCTGGATCAATAATGCCATCATCCCAAAGTCGCGCACTGGCATGATACGGATGACCTTCTTTTTCGTATTGATCAACAATGGGTTTACGGAAGGCTTGCTCATCTTCTGCCGACCATTCAACCCCTTTGCGGGCTAAACCATCACGGCGCACTGTGGCTAATACGCCAGCAGCTTGTTCGCCACCCATAACCGAAATACGCGCGTTTGGCCACATCCACATCATGGTCGGTTCAAATGCGCGTCCACACATACCGTAGTTACCCGCGCCATAACTGCCACCGATAATCACGGTAAATTTAGGCACATTAGCACAAGACACTGCAGTCACCATTTTGGCGCCATGTTTGGCAATGCCTTCGTGTTCGTACTTTTTACCCACCATAAAGCCGGTAATATTTTGCAGGAATAACAGCGGGATTTTACGTTGGCAACACAGTTCTATGAAGTGAGCGCCTTTTTGCGCTGACTCAGAAAACAAAATGCCGTTATTGGCGACAATACCAACTGGGTAACCGTGAATACGCGCAAAACCACATACTAGGGTTGCGCCGTAGTTGGCTTTAAATTCGTCAAAGTCAGAGTCATCAACCACGCGGGCAATCACTTCTTTTACATCAAACGGCTTTTTAAGATCGGTACCGACAATGCCGTACAATTCATGGATGTCGAATTGTGGTGGTTTGACTGGACTTAATAAGCTTTTGATTTCTTTTTGATGATTAAGACGCAGTACTGCACGGCGAGCAAGCTCAAGCGCGTGGTCGTCATTTTGTGCTAAATGATCGGCAACACCGGATATTTTGGTGTGAACTTCTGCACCGCCAAGTTCTTCTGCACTGACTTCTTCACCTGTCGCGGCTTTCACTAAAGGAGGACCAGCTAAAAAGATGGTGCCTTGATCTTTAACAATAATAGACTCATCGGCCATTGCAGGCACATAAGCACCGCCTGCGGTACATAAGCCCATCACCACGGCAATTTGTGGAATGCCTTTGGCTGACATTTGCGCTTGGTTATAGAAAATTCGGCCGAAATGATCGCGGTCTGGAAACACTTCATCTTGGCGGGGTAAATTCGCGCCGCCTGAATCGACTAGGTAGATACACGGTAAGTGGCAACGGCTAGCAATATCTTGCGCACGCAAATGCTTTTTAACCGTAATAGGGTAGTAAGTGCCGCCTTTTACGGTGGCATCGTTAGCGATAATCATGCACTCAACACCGCTGACGCGGCCAATACCTGCAATGACGCCAGCGGCTGGAACTTCTTCGTCATAAACTTCGTAAGCTGCAAATTGCGATATTTCTAAGAAAGGTGAACCAGGGTCGAGTAGTTTTTCAACCCGCTGGCGTGGCAATAATTTACCACGAGATAAATGGCGTTCTAATGCCACAGGGCCGCCACCTTGTTCGATTTTTTTTAGTTTTTGTTGAAGATCATCGACCAATAACGCCATGCTGTCTGACTTGGCTTTAAATTCGTCACTGCGAGGATTGATACGGCTGCTCAGTTGCGTCATTTCTATATCCTTAATGAAGCAAAAAATAGGGGGGCTTGATTAAGGCGACATGACACGCTTGATATGCCGCCTTTGTACTGAAATGTTGGTTACTTTGACTCGTTAAACAATTCGCGACCAATTAACATGCGGCGAATTTCTGAGGTGCCGGCACCAATTTCGTAAAGCTTAGCATCACGTAATAAACGGCCTGTGGCGTATTCGTTGACATAGCCATTACCGCCCAGTAATTGAATCGCATCTAAAGCCATTTTAGTGGCCAGTTCTGCACTGTATAAAATCGCGCCAGCGGCATCTTTGCGAGTGGTTTCACCACGGTCACAAGATTTAGCCACACTGTAAACATATGAGCGTGCAGCATTCATACCTGTGTACATATCGGCTAACTTGCCTTGCACTAGTTGAAATTGACCAATGGATTGACCAAACTGTTCACGTTCATGAACGTAAGGCACCACGATGTCCATACAGGCAGACATAATGCCTAATGGACCGCCAGATAAGACGACGCGTTCATAATCAAGGCCGCTCATTAACACTTTTACGCCATTGTTTAGGCCGCCTAAGATGTTTTCTTCTGGTACTTCACAGTCTTCAAATACTAATTCACAAGTGTTCGATCCGCGCATACCTAGCTTGTCGAGTTTTTGCGCCTGGCTAAATCCTTTCGATCCACGCTCAACGATAAATGCGGTAATGCCATGAGCACCTTTTTCTATGTCGGTTTTGGCGTAAATCACATAAGTGTGGGCATCAGGGCCGTTAGTGATCCACATTTTATTGCCGTTAAGGATGTAACGATCGCCTTCTTTGCGTGCGTTTAGCTTCATTGACACTACATCCGAACCCGCGTTGGGTTCGCTCATGGCAAGGGCACCAATGTGTTCGCCACTGACTAGCTTTGGTAAGTATTTAGCTTTTTGCGCATCATTACCGTTACGGTTAATTTGGTTGACACATAAGTTTGAGTGAGCACCATAACTTAACCCAATAGAGGCTGATGCGCGGGAGATTTCTTCCATTGCGACAACGTGAGCAAGATAGCCCATGTTGGCCCCGCCATATTGCTCATCAACAGTGACACCTAATAAACCCATATCGCCAAGTACTGGCCACAATTGATTAGGAAAGGCATTGTCGATATCGACTTGGGCAGCCATAGGGGCAATTTCGTTAGCGGCAAAACCACGCACTGCATCACGTAACATATCTACATCTTCACCTAAACCGAAATTTAAACTGGTATATAAATCGCTCATTTGTATGTGTCCTGTTGAATTTTATTATCGTCTGGCAAAATATTGGCTGCCAACGCGTTATGGATGCGTTTTTGGCAGTGGGTTAAATGTTGGCCGAATTGAGTCAGCCATTTGTTATTGTTTGATTATTTGTTTTTCTTAGCTGAATTATCTTCTAATGCCGCTTTACATTGCTGTTCAGCTGAATTGAGCTCCATTAACACGACTTTAATGTCGTCCATTTGCTGCTGTAGAGACGATTTTTTCTCGTTAACCAAATCAAGCATAGTTTGTAGTTGAGTTGAGCTGCTTTTATCGGCGTCGTAAAGTTCAAATAAACGTCGTGTTTCTGCTAACGAAAATCCAAGGCGTTTGCCGCGTAAAATAAGTTTTAAACGAACTCGGTCTTTCAGGCTATAAATTCGGGTTTGCCCGCGACGCTTAGGTTTAATCAAGCCTTGGTCTTCGTAAAAACGAATACTGCGGGTGGTGATATCAAATTCTTTTGATAAGTCACTGATTGAATATGTTGATTGAGGAATGTGGGTTGTGCTCATCATGTCACCAAAAGTGTTTCTTTTGATGCAAGATATATGAAGTTTACGTAAAGGTAAAGTTTGCGGGGTGTTTTTTGGCTGTTTGTGGCGTTCAATAGTGTTAAATTTGCTTGCCAGTTACGAACGTATTATACATTAAGTATCTGTTATATTGTGGTTTTTATCTCGGGGTGAAGTTTGCTGTTGAATGTTAAACACTTGATTGAAACTAAAGGTTTTTTCAAGGATTGACTTGGCTATTATCCCTTTGTCTAATAGGGCTATTTAATGAATTCTGCTCATAATCATTACAATACAAGCTAATTAATGGAGAGCAATATGGCTGATTTAGGACTATCAATGCACGCACAATCGATAGCCGAGCCCGATGTCTTTTGGCAACAAGCTGCAGAGGCTATTAGTTGGGACGTCGCACCCAAGACAGTGTTAGACGACAGTAACAAGCCTTTTTATCGCTGGTTTGCTGATGGCAAAATGAATACCTGTTTTAATGCCGTTGACCGCCATGTACTTGCTGGCCGAGGTGAACAAACAGCGATTCATTATATTAGCCCTGTTACCCAAAACGAATATTCTATTAGCTATGACTCTGTATTAGCTCAAGTTAAACGCCTTGCAGGATTAATGACATCATTGGGTGTGACCAAGGGCGATCGCGTTGTCATTTACATGCCTATGGTGCCAGAAACCGCTTATGCCATGCTGGCGTGTGCGCGAATAGGTGCGATTCACTCTGTGGTGT
The DNA here is from genome assembly GCF_050849305.1 of Shewanella sp. MF05960. Classification (NCBI taxonomy): domain Bacteria; kingdom Pseudomonadati; phylum Pseudomonadota; class Gammaproteobacteria; order Alteromonadales; family Shewanellaceae; genus Shewanella; species Shewanella sp. MF05960. Next base: position 104,503 of record NZ_JBOZPS010000009.1, read on the forward strand.
TTGGTGGTTTTGCCGCCAATGAATTATCGACTCGTATTAACGATGCTAAACCGACATTAATTTTATCTGCCTCGTGCGGTATTGAGCCTTCAGGCGTAGTGCCTTATAAGCCTTTATTAGATGACGCTTTGTCTCAAGCAAAGCATAAAGTAGAACATTGCATTATTTTAAATCGAACTGAATATCAGGCTGAGCTACACGCACCCCGTGATGTCGATTGGTATGAAGCATTAATAGATGCGCCAGATGCCGATTGTGTTGCCCTTGATGCTACAGACCCTCTGTACGTGCTCTATACCTCGGGAACAACAGGGCAACCTAAAGGCGTTGTTCGTGATAATGGTGGTCATGCTGTTGCCTTAGCATGGTCAATGAAGCACATCTATGATGTTGGTGTCGGTGATGTGTTTTGGGCTGCATCGGATGTGGGTTGGGTGGTAGGGCATTCATATATTGTTTATGGGCCATTGCTGGTGGGTGCGACGACCATAATGTACGAAGGGAAGCCTATTGGTACTCCCGATGCCGGTGCTTTTTGGCGTATTATCGAACAAAAGCAAGTGCGAAGCTTTTTTACCGCGCCGACGGCTATTCGTGCAATTAAGCGAGAAGATCCAGACGGTGAATTTATTAAACAGTTTGACTTATCTTGCCTGAAGCAGATGTACTTAGCTGGCGAGCGCTGCGATCCTGAAACTTTAAATTGGAGTCAGCAACATTTGGGCAAACCTGTTGTTGACCATTGGTGGCAAACAGAAACTGGCTGGCCAGTTGCCGCCAACTTAATGGGTACCGATCCCATTGAGATTAAAGCGGGATCACCCGCTAGAGCGGTTCCTGGGTATCAAGTAGAAATTCTTGATGCAATGGGAGAACAAGTGGCCACTAACGAAAGCGGAAATGTTGTGATTAAACAGCCCCTACCACCGGGTACGCTCACGACATTATGGCAAAATGATAAACGTTATATTGACAGTTACTTGTCGATGTACCCAGGTTATTACTTAACTGGAGATGCGGGTTATATTGATGAAGATGGCTATTTATACATTATGAGCCGTATTGATGATATTATTAATGTTGCCGGACACCGTTTATCAACGGGTCGTTTTGAAGAAGTATTGTGTCAACATCCTGCCGTTGCTGAGGCAGCGGTAATTGGCGTGCAAGATAAGCTTAAAGGCCAAGTGCCTCTGGGTTTAGTGGTGCTTAAAAATGGCGTGACGTTATCCGATGATATGCTTTATAAAGAGTTGCTTGCATTAGTACGTCATGAAATTGGCCCCGTCGCGTCGTTTAGATTAGTCAGTGCAGTACAAAAGCTGCCTAAAACGCGTTCGGGTAAAATTTTGCGAGCGACCATGCGTAAGATTGCTGATAACCAAGAATACACCATGCCAGCCACGATTGAAGATCCGCAAACCTTGGATATTGTTCGCAATGCGCTGACAAAAATGGGCTATGCCAATGCGTTAACGTCTGAGTTAACCAAGGTATAAATCATTTTGTAACACAAAAAAGCCATTTTTCACGCTAAAAGTAAAACCATAAAAGCCGAGTGTTTTTATGGTTTTTTCTATTGTGACAAGATGTTACCTTCAATTAAACAGATTGGGCTTACTTTGTAAAAAACAGCGTTTCCGCGTTTTGTGACTGGTAATTTAGTTACAAGAATCGCTATAATTGCCACCCAAATGGATTCGCACTACGCGATTAATCTCTGTGACCTGTGGAAACATACACTATGAATAACCACACCCAACAATCTCACGTCGGCGTTATTGGCCTTGGTGTGATGGGCAAGAACCTTGCACTAAACATCGCGGATAACGGCTATCATGTTGCTGTTTTTGATTTAGATACCCAAAAAGTCAATGCCGCAATCTCACAAGAAGAAAGTGAACGAAAAGCGGGCGTCGCGGTACGTATGCAAGCCTGTAATAATCTTTCAGAAATGCTCGAAAATCTGGTTGAACCACGCGTTATCGTCTTATCTGTTCCAGCTGGCGCGCCAGTTGATGGTGTCTGTAAATCATTAATTGAAGCGGGTATTGAAGCGAAAGATATTGTAATTGATACGGGTAACAGTTTATGGACTGATACTGTTGCGCGTGAAGCGCAGTATAAAGGTCAGTTTACCTTTTTTAGTTCAGCTGTTTCTGGTGGTGAAGTTGGCGCACGTTTTGGGCCTTCATTAATGCCAAGTGGTGATGAAAATGCCTGGCGTTATGTTGAGCCCATTTGGAAAGCCATTGCCGCTAAAGTGGATCCTGAAACGGGTTTGCCTATTGAGCGTTTTGAGCCTGGTAATCCGGTCACTGAAGGTGAGCCTTGCACCACCTATATCGGCCCTGCGGGCTCAGGCCATTACGTTAAAATGGTTCATAACGGCATTGAATATGCGGATATGCAGCTTATTTGTGAAGCTTATCAATTACTCAGTGACGGCTTAGGCATGTCAGCTCATGAGATTGGTGATGTGTTTAATACCTGGAATAAAGGTATTCTTAACAGTTATCTGATGGGAATTAGCGCTGAAGTTTTACAACAAGATGACCCCTTAACCGGTAAGCCGTTAGTTGAAATGATTTTAGATAAAGCAGGCCAAAAAGGCACTGGTTTATGGACCGCGGTAAGCAGTTTACAAATTGGTTGCCCCGCACCAACGATTGCAGAAGCTGTTTATGCTCGTGCTGTTAGCACCCAGAAAACCTTGCGCATGCAGTTAAGTTCCAAGTTAGCCGGCCCTGCACCTGTGGCATTTAATGATGCCGAAAAAGCAGAGTTTATTGCTAACCTTGAAGATGCTTTATATTGCGCTAAAGTGTGTTGCTATGCCCAAGGCTTCCAGCTGATGGCAATGGCAGCAAAAGAGCAAAGTTGGACGTTAGATTTTGCTGAAATTGCTAAGATTTGGCGTGCGGGTTGTATTATTAGAGCGACCTTCTTACAGTCAATCACACAGGCTTATCAAGAAGATGCAAACCTTGCTAACTTGTTGATGGCTGACACTTTTAGCCAAACATTGTCGCAAAAACACCTTAATTGGCGTAAAACTGTTGCAGCATCGGTTATGCAGGGTATTCCTGCACCGTGTATTAGTTCTGCAATTGCTTATTATGACAGTTACCGCTGCGAGACATTACCGGCAAACTTGTTACAAGGTCAGCGTGACTTTTTTGGATCGCACACGTTTGAGCGTACCGATAAGCCAGCAGGTGAGAAATACCATTTAGATTGGAGCGCCAAACAGCGCACATTAGCTAAAGTGTAGGCTGGTTGAGCAATAAAAAAGGCGTCTCATTGTATGAGGCGCCTTTTTTCTTTCTGCTGTTTATGGTGTTTGTTAATAACTGGCCCTAGGGTTAACGCTATCAACGTAAAGAAAAGAATAAACCCACACTAAACAGTACACTGAATATCATCGTTAGCTTGGCTGTTTGCCCAAGTATTGGATTAAGTGCTTCACCCGAGTTGTTATGGAACTCTCGGCTTAAATTGCGGGCAATGACTAAGGACACGCCAGCCAGTAATACCGGTAAACCATCGAGTGAGCCTAATAAAAAACCCGCAATAATGATCCCAAAGGGTAAGTATACAAAGCTTTGATATAAAACCTTTGCTTGTGCTTCGCCAATGCGCACTGCAAGGGTATTTTTACCCGCTTTGGTGTCGGTTGTAATATCTCGGGTGTTATTCACCAGCATGATAGCAGCATTAAAAAAGCCGATAGCACAGCCGAGTAACCAAGATGTCATCGTGGTTGTGCCTGCTTGTAAATAATAACTTCCTACAACAGCGACTAGACCAAAAAAGACAAATGCGGCTATTTCACCTAATCCGTGAGAAGCTAGCGGGTAAGGGCCACCACTGTAACAAAGTGCACCCAAAATAGAGGCCGCAGCTAAGATAGCAATCGGCCAGCCGCCATGTACAATTAATAGAGAACCAACAATTAATGCCGTTAACAAGCAGCCTATCATGGCATTTCGGACATGATGTGGCGCTATCATGCCGCTTTGGGTGACACGAACAGGCCCAATACGCTCTTCGGTATCGATGCCATTTTTAAAGTCGAAGTAATCGTTGGCTAAATTAACCGATATTTGCAGTAAAACAGCGCATAACATTGAGGTAAATGCGATGAGTAAGCTAAATTGACTCAAGCCAATAGCGAGCATATTTCCCACGAGTAATGGACCAATAGCGGCGGGTAATGTGCGTGGGCGAATAGCCATAAACCATGATTGCATAGAACTAGATTGCATAATATTGTGATACACAGAGTCGATTAGCCTTGTCTAATATCATATCAAATATTCAATTAGGGTGCTGATATGAATCTTTGCGTTATATCACTATTTTACCAATTGCTTTCAGATGACGTTTATTCAACTGTTTAACAACAAATAAGCTAGAAAACGTAAGCTTAACTAAGGTAACCTTAACGCGTTAATTTTTGTTGTATAGAAGGTATTATGAGTCAGGTATTAAACGATTTATTGTCATTATTATCACTAGAAAAACTTGAAGATGGTTTGTTTCGCGGCCAAAGCCAAGATTTAGGGTTTGGCCATGTTTTTGGTGGCCAGGTGATGGGGCAAGCGTTAAGTGCGGCAAAACAGACTGTTAGCGCAGACCGACATGTACATTCTTTACATTCTTACTTTTTGCGCGCAGGCGATGAAAAGCAACCTATCGTTTATGACGTTGAGAATATGCGCGACGGTGGCAGTTTTAGTGCTCGCCGGGTTAAAGCAATCCAAAAAGGTCGGCCAATATTTTACATGATCTGTTCGTTTCAAAAGTATGAAGAAGGTTTTGAGCATCAAGCTCAAATGCCTGATGTTCCCGGCCCAGAAGGATTGTTGAACCAGCAAGAGCTGGCCATGACCATGCGTGATAAAGTGCCGAAACAAATGCTTGAAAAGTTTATGGCGGATTCACCCATTGAAATGCGCCTTGTGAACCCGATTAACCCGCTAGCACCTGGTACGAATGAGCCTAAACGTTATGTGTGGTTACGGGCAAATGGACAAGTGCCGAGTAATCATAATATTCAAGAATATCTGTTGGCGTATGCATCAGACTTTAATTTTTTAGTGACCGCGGCTCAGCCTCACAGTGTGTCAGTGTTAACACCTGGAATGCGCTTAGCGACAATCGATCATGCTATGTGGTTCCATCGGCCATTTAATATGGGGGAGTGGTTGCTCTATAGCATTGAAAGCCCTAATGCGGGCGGCGGACGAGGCTTTGTGACAGGCCAGTTTTTTGATAGACAAGGGCGTCTTGTTGCTTCGGCCACACAAGAAGGTTTGTTAAGAATGACGACTAAGCAAAATGACGAGTAAGGACACTGTTATGCTGAAATTAATTCCATGGCTTAAGTTGAGCATTTTTGCGCTACTGAGTGTGATGCTGAGCGCGTGTGTGACGGTAGAGCCTCCTAAACCTGTAATCGTGAATGGCTATGCTGGTTATTTAGAAAAAATTGCCTTGCCACAAGGTTGTAAAATTAATATCGCGATAATTGATTTTAATCGCCCTGGGGTGATTATTTCTCAGAAAAACTTTGATGTGGCCAGAGCGCCAGTGCCGTTTAAATTTATTTTGCCTGCTGAACTCATCAGTAGCGGCGTAGATTATGGCGTGGTGGCGATGATTACTTACAATGGAAAAGCCATTTTTCAAACCTATGATAAGTATCGTGTGATCAATAACGATAAGTACACCACCGAAGTATTGATGAAGCGCGTTAAATAACATATTAAATTACCGACTTCACAAACTTACCTATCCGTCATTGATCTCTATCTGTGACGGGTAATAATCTGTTTTCTCTCCTAATGTGCTGTTTAGGTTGCTTATGACAGAGTTAGCGCCAACTTATCGTTCACATGCACAAACCCGCTTAATTTGGGCATTGTGTATTGCTTCTGTAGTGATTTACATTAATTTGTACACAGTGCAGGGCATGCTGCCATCTATTGCAGAGCATTTTGACGTGTCTGGCGCCAAGGCGACATTAGTGTTGTCAGTAACCAGTTTTACACTTGCCTTTTCGTTATTGTTTTATGCTGTGTTGTCTGATCGGATAGGCCGCTTAGCACCTATCGTGGTGAGCTTGTGGCTACTCGCTGCCTCGAATATATTATTAATTTTTGCTGAAACATTCGATGAATTAGTGTGGGTGCGTTTACTGCAAGGTGTGTTGTTGGCCGCGGTCCCTGCGATTTCGATGGCGTATTTCAAAGAGCAATTAGCCCCTAATTTTATGCTAAAAGCGGCAGCTGTTTACATTATGGCCAATAGCATGGGCGGCATTGTCGGGCGGATTTTTGGTGGCCTAATGGCGCAAAATTTATCGTGGCAATCGTCTATGGGCTTGGTGTTTTTGGTGACATTGATGGGGGTGGCATTGGTAACATATTTATTGCCGCGTAAAGAAATAAAGCCTCCAGTGGTAAAGCAAAAAGTCTCTTTGATGCATAAAATAAAGCAAGACATAGATGGCTTTATGTTTCATCTGTCAGACTCTCAGATGCGGCTTGCTTATGCCATTGGTGGCTTAGCATTTATGATGATGGTGAATCAATTTAGCTTTATTCAGCTGCACATCATGGCCGAACCCTATGGGTTAAGTCGCTTTAATGCGACCTTGATTTTTTTATGTTATTCAAGTGGCACCTTTGCATCTTACTTATCTGCAAAATGGATTATGCGCTATGGCTCGATGCCATTATTTAGAGTGGCGTTATGTTTGATGGTCGCGGGTACATTGTTGACTCTGGTTGATACGTTGGCTGCAATTGTGGTGGGCTTTTTGATCAGTGCTTGCGGATTTTTCTTAACTCATAGTTGTTGTAATTCGTTTGTGGCAATCCGTGCAACCAGCCATCGAGCGAAGGCAACATCGCTATATTTATGTTGCTACTACCTTGGTGCATCTCTGGGAGGGCCTTATTTAATGCTATTTTGGCATGAAGCTGAATGGAATGGAGTGGTTGTCGGATCGATGAGTCTTTTAGCACTGCTTCTAGTGGCAATCTGGCGTTTAGGGATACATCAACAACAGGTTATTGATGTATCCAAAGCCAGTTAACTCTCGATAAATTGTTTACGGTCAAGATCAAACTTACGCATTTTGTCATATAAGGTTTTACGCGGTAATTCGAGCTGTTCCATCGTTAATTTTATACTGCCTTTATTATGGCTAAGGGCTTCTTCTATCAAGAGGCGCTCAAAAAACTCAACTCGTTGCTGTAATGACATACTGGTGTGCATTGTGGTGTGACTATCTAAATTGCCTGCAAAAGCAGCCTCAGCACCCAAAAGTACATAACGTTCAGCTAGGTTGCGTAGCTCGCGAACATTTCCCGGCCAGTCATGCGAAGTCAGCACCATGGTTTGTTGTGGTGTTAAGGCGATTAACGCTTTGTGGTATCGCGCGGATGCAATGCGAGCAAAATGTAAAAACAATAACGGAATGTCTTCTAGGCGCTCTCGCAGTGGCGGGATAACAATAGTGACAAGGTTAAGACGATAGAGTAAATCTTGTCTAAATTGCCCTTGTTCACATAACTGTTGCAGGTTTAACTTTGTGGCGGCAATGACGCGAATGTCTAAATCGATTGGTGTGTTAGAGCCTAATCGTTCGACTTTACGGTCTTCCAATACCCTGAGCAATTTAACCTGCAAAGACATCGGCGTGCTTTCAATTTCATCTAAAAATAACGTGCCGCCATTAGCATATTCAAATTTCCCAATACGACGTTTATCGATACCGGTAAATGCCCCTGATTCGGCGCCAAAGAGTTCACTTTCTATTAGGTTTTCTGGGATCGCACCGCAATTAATGGCAACAAAGTTGGCTTTGTTTCTGTAGCTATGGTCATGTAAATAACGAGCAACCAATTCTTTGCCTGCACCGGTTTCCCCCTCGAGCATGATGTCAGCTGGTGTGTCGAGCACCTGGTCGATGAGGTGACGCATTTTCATTACGCCTGGGCTTCTGCCTAAAATGCGTGGCCCTGGAGCGATATGAGATTCAAGCTCTCGTTTTAATTTACGGTTTTCTAAGGTTAACGATCGCTTGTCTAATGCGCGCTTGGTGACATCAAGAATATGTTCATTGTTAAAGGGTTTTTCAATAAAGTCGTAGGCGCCTTTTTTTAATGCATCAACCGCCATAGCAATGTCGCCAAAGCCAGTTAACAATACAACAGGAAGGTCATTATCTTGCTTTTTTAGTTGTTGAAGCAGGCTTAAACCATCGAGTTGCGGCATATTAACGTCTGAGATAACAATACCGGCCCAGTTTGGCGTAATGTAGCGCGCGATGGTTTGTGGGTCGGTAATGGCAAGTGCACTGATGTTTTCAAGTTTAAATAACTGTTGTAATACGGTACCGATATGGGGTTCATCATCAACAATAATGACCTGGTAGTCGTTGATGTCTTGTATTTGGGTCACGTTTACACTTCCTCACGTAAATAAAGCGGTAAGATAATATGAAAAATTGCACCGCCTTGTTGTGCATTTTCGACCGTGATTGAACCTTGCATTGATTCAATGATTCGCTGAGAAATTGACAAGCCTAACCCAAGCCCTTGGCGCTCACTGGTGGTGTAGTAAGGTTCAAAAATTTTACTCATTTGGCTTTCTCTCACACCAGGACCGCTGTCTTGAATGCTAATGTTCACTTTGGTGTCGCAGTACACCTCAATGTGTAAATGCTTGTCTTTAGATTGCTGCATGGCAACAATAGCATTACTCATTAAGTTAACTAACACTTGTTGTAATCTGACACTGTCGCCCCATATTTGGCATTTACCTTTCAACAGTGTTAACGATAACTTAATACCTTGTTTGTCCATTTCTGGTTGTACAATCGTAATAGCTTGTTCAATTGATTGACTGATCTCAGTGGCATTGTCTTTACCTTGAGACTTGCGAGTAAAGCTTTTAAATTGACCAATGATATCGGCTAACCTGTCAGTCAGTTCTATCATTATTTTGATATTACTGCTGGCATCATCAATCATATTACGGCCAATAAACGTTTGGGTGTTTTGCGCATAACTTCTCAATGCTGCCAGCGGTTGATTTAGCTCGTGGTTAATACTGGCCGACAAACTGCCAATGACAGTGAGTTTAGCGGCTTGTATGAGTTCATCTTGTGTGTCTTTTAGTTGAGTATTGGCTTGTTCTAATTCAAGCGTTCGCTCTTTGACACGCTGCTCTAGTTGATTCTGTGCTTGGCGCATTCTGAGAAGGTTTTTTCTGCGCTCTAAACTGTAAATAACAAATAAGGCAAACAACAAGTACAGGGTAGCCCCAAGCAGCATAATAGGAGGCAATGATTCATATAACGGCTTCATTGGCGCTAATATGTGTACATTCCAATTGGCGTTTGGCATCAATTGATGGCGTTCTAAGTATTTTTCTTTTCCTTCATAGGAAGATATTTGGTAGACCTGCGTGGTATTGGATTCACCTAATGCAAAATCAGGCATAAAGCTCAGTTCACCAATAGGGCGATTAGCATAGCGTTTTGACGAGTTTAGTGCGAAACGTTTAGCTTGTGATAATGGCGTTAGAGAATTAAAGCGCCATCCGCTGACACTAGACAAAAACACGATATTGTCAGGGTCGCTGATCATAAATTCATATTGGCTCGCAATAGCAATGCCGCTGCTTTGTTGCTCAATCAAACTAATATCGACTTTGACGACAATAACGCCTAATACCACGCCCTTGTGATAAACCGGGTTAGCAAAATAAAACCCGCGTTTGTTCGATGATGTTCCTACAGCGTAATAGCGGCCTGACTTGCCTGAAATAGCCTCTATAAAGTAAGGCCTGAAAGAATAATCGTGATTAACAAACGAGTTTGGTTGCTCCCAATTACTCGCCGCAATGGCAACACCTAATGCATCGGTTAAATAAATATCAGACGATTCTGTGACTAATTGCAGCTCAGATAAGTAGGCATTGAGTTTGTCTATCGTTTTAGGATTTTGTTGGTCAAGTAGGCCTTGCTCTAAAATGGGGTTTTTGGCTAAAACGGCTGGAATGTTCTCGTAATGTGCCAACGCATTATCGATAAAGATAACCAATTCATTTATTTGTTTTTCGGACTGTTGCGCAATGTTTTTTGTGCCTTGATCGAGCAAATACCAATGAGTGATTTTAAGGGTCAATAATAACCCAATGATCAACAAGATGCTCATCAGTACATTACGCTTTTTGATAGTCGAGAATGAAAACATGCAAATTCCCAAGTGGCGATTCAGATTATTATAAATGGGGTTAAATAAAAACGAGCCTTAGTGACCTAAGGCTCGTCTATGATACGACAATTATCAAGTTAGTAGCCGTTTAATTTGTCGATGTATTCAGGTAAAAATAGTGAAATTTGTGGAATGTAAGTAATTAATATCAAGAACCCAAGGAGTAAAACTAACCATGGCAAACATGACTGAATAACCCACCCCATACTTTTGCCCGTTATCCCTGCGGTGACAAACAGGTTGAGCCCCACCGGCGGTGTCAGCATACCTATCTCCATGTTAACCACCATGATGATCCCTAAATGGATCGGGTCAATGCCTAACTGAGTTGCAATGGGGAACAAAATTGGGGCCATGATGAGCAAAATAGCAGATGGCTCCATAAAATTACCCGCAGCCAACAGCAATAAGTTAACAATGATTAAAAAGCCCCATGCGGGTAAACCAAGGCCGACAATGGCTTCAGCAATAATGTGTGGGATACGTTCTGTTGTCAGAACATGAGCGAACAACATGGCGTTGGCAATAATAAACAACAACATAATGCTGACTTTAGCGCCATCACGCACTACATGACGGATCTCTTTATCTGCCGGGGTTTTGATTACCGCAAGTAACATATAACCCATATTACGTACCGAAGCGCCAATAATAGATTCACGCGGATTTCGCCATGCCACATTTTTAAGTGGCCCAATATCGCGATAACCAAATACTGCGATAAAGTATGCATATACACAGGCTACCGCGGCCGCTTCAGTAGGACTGGCAACACCACCGTAAATAGAACCAAGCACAATAAGAATGAGCGCTAATCCGCCCATTGCTTTAGCACTTGATATTGCGAGTGCTTTAACACCAGGGAAAGGGCGTGAAGGCAGTTTTTTAATGCGGGCCACAATATAGATGGCGATCATTAAAATACAGCCCATCATTAGCCCTGGAATGAGCCCAGCCATAAACATTCTGGCGGCTGACACTTCAGTTGCTGCGGCGTACACGAGCATCACAATAGAAGGGGGAATTAAAATACCCAATGTGCCTGAGGTTGTGATAACACCCGCAGCAAACTTTTCTGGGTAACCTGCACGCACCATCCCGACAATCACAATAGAACCGATGGCGGCTACGGTTGCAGGAGATGAACCAGACACTGCAGCAAAGAGCATACAAGCCATAACGGATGCCATGGCTAAACCACCACGAATGTGGCCAACACTGTCCATTGCAAAGTCAATGATCCGCCGTGCAACACCACCGGTTGACAGAAACGCTGATGACAAAATAAAGAATGGAATTGCCAGTAAGGTGTAATGCTCAGATGTGGATTCGTAAAGTTTTAAAACAATAGAGGCAAGTGAGTCATTAGAGAATAATAAAATCGTCAGCATGCTTGAGAAGCCTAATGCAATCGCAATAGGCATACCAATCATCATGCAGATAAGCAGAGTGATAAATAACGTTGCGATAGTCATTATGTCGCGTCCTTATCATTTTTTTCTTGTTGTGCTAATGATGCCGAAATCGCTGCTTCGTCGATGAGGTGCATGCTATCTTTTGCTTCATCTGCCAGTTGAAAGCCCACAGCCTGATTTTTCAAAATGGCAATAAATAACTCAACAAAACGCCAGGTTAACATTGAAAAACCAATTAATAAGATGCTTTGAGACAACCAGATTGGCACCGCGCCATCTTCTACATCAATACGCAATGTTTCCCATGCATAATCAGGATCTAATTGATGAATAAACCAAGCTGGAAAATCGATATCTTCCATTGGAATACCAATTTGATACATTTGGCTTAAGTAATCCCACGAGCCCTTTAAAAACATTGCACAATATACAACGCAACATAAGCACGCAAAAATGGCCACAATTTTTTGAGGTTTGCCAGATAGCTTGGAAACAAACGCATCAACCCCAATGTGTGCACCCACTTTTACGCCATAAGACATCCCGAATAACACAAACCAACCGCATAAGGTCAGCGTCAGTTCTTGGATCCATAAAAAACCGGTATTAAAGAAAAAGCGAGCTATCACTTCACCAAATACAAGTAGGGTCATCAAAGTGATGAGCAGGTTGAGAAAACCCTCTTCAAAATAACCAAATAGTCTCGATATCACGGTTATACTCCTCGAATAGAAAAGGATGGTACTGAAACATACTGGATTTCAGTACCACGTTAAGTATTAAGACTATTTCGTGTTTGCAGCTACGGCCGCATCAATCATGTCTTTACCGATTTGGCCTTCAAATTTAGCCCAAACTGGCTTCATAGCATTAACCCATTGCTGACGCTCAGCCTGGGTTAATGTCACTAACTTAGAGCGCTTAGAATCAATGATTGCCTGTCTGTCTTCATTGTCCTTTTCTGCTGCAATTTTATTACCAAGAGCAATTGCTTCATCAAGAGAGGTTTTAAATACAGCTCGTTTATCAGCTGAAAGGCCTTTCCAAAATGTATTTGATGAAACGACCATATAATCGAGTACGGCATGATTACTTTCAGTAATGTGGCTTTGCACTTCATAAAACTTCATTGAATACGTATTTGACCAAGTATTTTCCTGACCATCAATTGCACGAGTTTGTAGTAAGGTAAAGACTTCAGAGAAAGGTTTTTTAACTGGAATGGCACCGACAGCGTCAAACTGAGCGGCAATAACATCGGATGCCATAATGCGGAATTTTTTACCATTAGCATCTTTTGGTAGCGTAAGTGGGTCGTTAGCTGAAAATTGTTTCATACCGTTATGAAGGTAACCTAAGCCAACGACTCCTTTACGGTTCATTGAGTTGAGTAGCTTTTGGCCAGATTCAGATTGTTGAAAACGGTCAACGGCTGCCATGTCTTCAAACAAAAATGGCAAATCAAAGATTTGCAGTTTTTTGGTATAGCGTTCAAATTTAGATAATGAAGGGGCTACAAACTGTACGTCATTCAATAACAACGCGGCTAATTCATTATTGTCACCAAATAACTGTGAGTTAGGGAATACGTTAACAACATATTCACCAGGTAAACGTTGTTCGATTAATTCTTTAAACTTGAGTGCCATTTGCCCTTTAGGCGTATTTTCTGCCACAACATGTGAAAATTTAATTTCTATAGGCTCTGCAAATACATTAAAGCTCGCCGCAAGAATTGAGGCGATAGTTGCCAGTTTTGCTATTGATTTTAATGGGTGTGTAAAAGTACTTGTCGATTTTTTCATGAGGTTTAGCTTCCTTTTTTTAGTGTTATATATTCCTCACGGAGGGCACATGTTCCCAGAACAAGTGAACCATAAACGCGTTATGAGGATGTATAAAACATAGCAAGCAGTGGGCCACAATGTTAATTATTTGTATCTTTATGAATTTGTTAGTTTTAATTTAATGTGAGTTATGCGGAAGCTATTTTGTGTGTGGATTGTCACACAGTAGGCCTATTTTAATGGGTGGAAAGTCACACATTTAATTAGGATGTGATATGCAGATTAGGATTGATATGAGTCATTAAAGTAAGGATATAAATAAAAAAGATAAAAAAACCACCTTTCGGTGGTTAATTTATTATGCACATACATGCATTAGGTACCAATTAAATGGTGGAGCTACACGGGATCGAACCGTGGACCTCTTCACTGCCAGCGAAGCGCTCTCCCAGCTGAGCTATAGCCCCAAATTCTAGTATTACTAAACTAAAATTTGAATAATATGGTATCCCATAGGGGATTCGAACCCCTGTTACCGCCGTGAAAGGGCGGTGTCCTAGGCCTCTAGACGAATGGGACACATTTGATACGTTATACTCTGTATCGAGTGAATACTCACTAATGTCTGTAGGCTAAACATTGGTGCTTTTAGACTGTTAAACGCTTTTTCTAAAACAATAATAGTTTCGAATTATGTTCAACCATCTTAAATATGGTATCCCATAGGGGATTCGAACCCCTGTTACCGCCGTGAAAGGGCGGTGTCCTAGGCCTCTAGACGAATGGGACACATTTGATACGTTATACTCTGTATCGAGTGAATACTCATTGGTGTCTGTAGGCTAAACACCAGTGCTAATCACCTATAATGAAGCACAAAACCCTAAGGATTCGAACCCCTGTTACCGCCGACTCTTTATAAACCAAGTGGGCGATGTCCTAATCTCTATTTCTAGACGAATGGGACACATTTGACACGTTATACTCTGTATCGAGTGAATACTCACTAATGTCTGTAGGCTAAACATTGGTGCTTTTAGATTGTTAAACGCTTTTTCTAAAACAATAGTTTCGAATTATGTTCAACCATCTTAAATATGGTATCCCATAGGGGATTCGAACCCCTGTTACCGCCGTGAAAGGGCGGTGTCCTAGGCCTCTAGACGAATGGGACACATTTGATACGTTATACTCTGTATCGAGTGAATACTCACTAATGTCTGTAGGCTAAACACCAGTGCTAATTACCTATAATGAAGCACAAAATCCTAAGGATTCGAACCCCTGTTACCGCCGACTCTTTATAAACCAAGTGGGCGATGTCCTAATCTCTATTTCTAGACGAATGGGACACATTTGATACGTTATACTCTGTATCGAGTGAATACTCACTAATGTCTGTAGGCTAAACATTGGTGCTATCGAATCGTTAACTTTACAGTCAACCACTCAAGAAAGTGGTATCCCATAGGGGATTCGAACCCCTGTTACCGCCGTGAAAGGGCGGTGTCCTAGGCCTCTAGACGAATGGGACACATTTGATACGTTATACTCAGTATCGAGTGAATACTCATTGATGTCTGTAGGCTAAACACCAGTGCTAATTACCTATAATGAAGCACAAAACCCTAAGGATTCGAACCCCTGTTACCGCCGACTCTTTATAAACCAAGTGGGCGATGTCCTAATCTCTATTTCTAGACGAATGGGACACATTTGATACGTTATACTCTGTATCGAGTGAATACTCACTAATGTCTGTAGGCTAAACACCAGTGCTAATTACCTATAATGAAGCACAAAACCCTAAGGATTCGACCCCCTGTTACCGCCGACTCTTTATAAACCAAAGTGGGCGATGTCCTAAGTTCTATTTCTAGACGAATGGGACACATTTGATACGTTATACTCTGTATCGAGTGAATACTCATTGATGTCTGTAGGCTAAACATCGATGCTATATAGATCATTAAACGCATTTTCTAAAACAAACGTTTCGAATTATGTTCAACCATCTTAAATATGGTATCCCATAGGGGATTCGAACCCCTGTTACCGCCGTGAAAGGGCGGTGTCCTAGGCCTCTAGACGAATGGGACACATTTGATACGTTATACTCTGTATCGAGTGAATACTCATCAATGTCTGTAGGCTAAACATTGGTGCTAATTGCTACAAATCAACAAGGATTCGAACCCCTGTTACCGCCGACTCTTTATAAATCAAAGTGGGCGATGTCCTAAGCTCTATTTCTAGACGAATGGGACACATTTGATACGTTATACTCTGTATCGAGTGAATACTCATTGGTGTCTGTAGGCTAAACACCAGTGCTAATTACCTATAATGAAGAACAAAACCCTAAGGATTCGAACCCCTGTTACCGCCGACTCTTTATAAACCAAGTGGGCGATGTCCTAATCTCTATTTCTAGACGAATGGGACACATTTGATACGTTATACTCTGTATCGAGTGAATACTCACTAGTGTCTGTAGGCTAAACACCAGTGCTAATTACCTATAATGAAGCACAAAATCCTAAGGATTCGAACCCCTGTTACCGCCGACTCTTTATAAACCAAGTGGGCGATGTCCTAATCTCTATTTCTAGACGAATGGGACACAATTGATACGTTATACTCTGTATCGAGTGAATACTCATTAATGTCTGTAGGCTAAACATCAATGCTAATTATCTACTTAAAGACTGTTAAGTAAGTGGTGGAGCTACACGGGATCGAACCGTGGACCTCTTCACTGCCAGCGAAGCGCTCTCCCAGCTGAGCTATAACCCCGTCTTACTTAATGCTTTTGAATATGCTACTAGAAAAAATCTAACATCATGTCTCAACTGCGAGGCGCATTCTATGCAGCATACCCAAAAGTGTCAACTCGTTTTTTAGGAATTTATTCTATCTGCTACAAATTCAATCGCTTTGGATATTCTTTGTGCAGATCTTTCTTTTCCGATTAAGAACAAGGTTAAATCTAACGCAGGAGACTGTCCTGCGCCAGTAACCGCAACGCGTAAAGGCATACCGACTTTACCCATGCCCACATCAAGTTCTGTCGCTGTCGCTTCAATAACGTTGTGAATATTCTCTACACTCCAATCATTTAGTTCAGATAACTTTTGATTGAACAATGTTAAAGGCTCTAGTGCCACGCCGCGTAGATGCTTCTTAGCTTGTGCTTCATCGAAGTTATCAAAATCTTCATAGAAGTAACGGCTTGAAGCGGCTAATTCTTTTAATGTTTTTGCTCGTTCAGATAATGCGGTAACAATTTCAGTTAACGCTGGACCATTACTAGTATCAATTTTCTGATCTTCCATATGCCATTGCAAATGTGATGCGACATAAACAGGATCGAGAGACTTGATATAATGTTGGTTTAACCAAATGAGCTTATCAGTATTAAAAGCTGAAGCAGCTTTATTGATATCATCTAACTTAAACAGCGTTTTCAACTCTTCCATTGAAAATATTTCTTGATCGCCATGAGACCAACCTAAGCGAACAAGATAGTTTAATAGTGCTTCTGGTAGATACCCATCATCACGGTATTGCATAACGCCCACAGCACCATGACGTTTAGATAGCTTGGCGCCATCGTCACCTAGAATCATCGACACATGTGCATATTCAGGGATCGGTGCGCCTAATGCTTTAAGGATATTGATTTGGCGTGGCGTATTATTAATATGATCTTCACCGCGTACAACGCAGGTAATACCCATGTCCCAGTCATCTACTACAACACAGAAATTATAGGTCGGTACGCCATCGGTACGCTTAATGATTAAATCATCAAGCATATCGTTAGAAATTTCGATTCGACCACGAACGTGATCATCAAATATAACACTGCCTTCAATTGGGTTTTTAAAGCGAATGACAAAAGGTTCGTCAGTGTCACGAGGTGCAAGGTTACGACAACAACCGTCATATTTTTGTTGCAAACCTTGCGCAGCCTGATCTTCACGCATGCTCTCAATGCGTTCACGCGAGCAATAGCATTTGTATGCAGTGCCGGTATCTAGCATTTGCTCGATAATTTCGTTGTAACGATCAAAACGTTTAGTTTGGTAATAAGGGCCTTCATCCCATGTTAGTCCTAACCAGTTCATACCATCAAGAATGGCATCACATGCTTCTTGAGTTGAACGTTCAATGTCAGTGTCTTCAATACGAAGCACGAATTCACCATTGTTAGCACGTGCGTGCAACCATGAATAAAGTGCAGTACGAGCACCACCTACATGAAGAAAGCCTGTTGGACTTGGAGCAAAACGCGTCTTAGTAGTCATAATCGGACACTAACCTATTTATAAACGTCTAAATAAAGACAAACAAAAAAATGTGCTGCTATTCTAACAGTCAAATTCAGTAGTTGAAATGGTGAGGGGGGCAAACCTGAGGTAGTTTTTAAATTTACTTAATCTATTGTGAAAAGAATAGGCTTGAATGCTTGACGATAGTAATCCATTTTGGCCATTGAATACAAAGTTTGTTATTGCTATTTATAAGAGCGATTAATCAATTCAAGTTTGATTATGAATATAAATAATCTATAACAATCTATTGATTAACAAAGCATCAAAGCGAACAATTTTAGGTCGACTGACATTTTTTTAATTAAAAAGCGTTGACAGGTTTTACTTGCCCCCTATAATACGGCCCCACACAGCATGAGGTCGCTTAGCTCAGCTGGGAGAGCACCTCCCTTACAAGGAGGGGGTCACTGGTTCGAGCCCAGTAGCGACCACCATATCTTCATTGATGAAGATATTCTTATGTTGATTACATCCCAGGTCGCTTAGCTCAGCTGGGAGAGCACCTCCCTTACAAGGAGGGGGTCACTGGTTCGAGCCCAGTAGCGACCACCATGTAATCTGATAAAATGATGTGTAGAGTCCCAGGTCGCTTAGCTCAGCTGGGAGAGCACCTCCCTTACAAGGAGGGGGTCACTGGTTCGAGCCCAGTAGCGACCACCATTTCTCCAATAGAAAGGTCGGACTCAAACGTAAAATATCCCAGGTCGCTTAGCTCAGCTGGGAGAGCACCTCCCTTACAAGGAGGGGGTCACTGGTTCGAGCCCAGTAGCGACCACCATATTTTATGCTTTTTAAAGTTTGATATCCCAGGTCGCTTAGCTCAGCTGGGAGAGCACCTCCCTTACAAGGAGGGGGTCACTGGTTCGAGCCCAGTAGCGACCACCATATCAAACCATAATATCTACGTTATATCCCAGGTCGCTTAGCTCAGCTGGGAGAGCACCTCCCTTACAAGGAGGGGGTCACTGGTTCGAGCCCAGTAGCGACCACCATATTCTTCGTTATGCCCTCAAATTTAGTCAATATCCTTCCATATTTAAGAAACTCATATCTCATTTTGGTAATTAAATTTTGTTTAGATTATTCTAATCCGATTGTTACAATTCAATTGTACTGATAATTTTCTTCATATTTTGGCCGTAAAAAAGCCACTCAAATAGAATGGCTTTCTGGTGTTACAACGCTGAAAATTATGACATTAATCTAACCCTAAAAAACCACCAGTTTGATGTGACCAGAGTTGTGAATATATTCCATTAGCTTTAATCAGCTCTTGATGAGAGCCTTGTTCTACAATTTTACCTTGGTCCAATACAATCAGACGATCCATTGCTGCAATGGTGGATAACCTATGGGCAATCGCAATAACTGTTTTACCTTCCATTAATTCGTATAAAGACTCTTGAATAGCTGCTTCGACTTCTGAGTCGAGCGCTGAAGTGGCTTCATCGAGTAATAATATCGGGGCGTTTTTAAGTAAGACTCTTGCAATTGCGATACGCTGGCGTTGACCACCAGACAGCTTAACGCCGCGCTCACCAACCTGTGCATCTAAGCCTTTATTACCGAAAGGATCCGTTAACGTATCAATAAAATCAAATGCTTGGGCTTGAGTAATTGCGGCCATCAATTTTTCTTCGCTAGCGTGTGGATCGCCATAAAGAATATTTTCGCGAATCGAGCGATGTAATAGTGATGTATCTTGAGTCACCATGCCAATGTTGGCACGTAATGAATCTTGAGTAATGTCCGTTAATGGTTGGCCGTCAATAATAATTTGTCCCTGCTCGACATCATGAAAACGCATCAGTAAGTTCACTAATGTCGATTTTCCTGCACCTGAACGACCCACTAAACCGACTTTTTCACCTGGTTTAATATGTAAGTCAAGCGCATCGATAACCCCTTTTTTCTCACCGTAATGAAAACTTACCTGGTTAAAATCAATTTGACCGTGGTTAACAACAATGTCCTTTGCATCTAGTTTATCTTGAATCGCAATGGGTTTTGACAAAGTATTCATGCCGTCAGTTACGGTACCAATATTTTCAAATAACGAGCTAATTTCCCACATAATCCATTGAGACATGCCGTTCAAACGCAGCGCTAAGCTCACAGCAATTGCTATTGCGCCAACGGTAATGGCACTGTCTGCCCATAGCCAAATTGAAACAGCAGTGATAGTGAATGCCAATAAATAATTAATGATTTGAACTAACACGTTAATTACTGTGACTAAACGCATTTGGCCATAAACCGTGTTTAAAAAAATGCTCATACTGTCGCGCGCATAATCCGCTTCTTGCTTGGTATGAGAAAACAATTTTACGGTGGAAATATTGGTGTAACTGTCAACAATACGGCCCGTCATTGTTGAACGGGCATCAGCTTGCTCAGTGGCTACAGCTTTTAGTTTAGGCACTAATTTCCATTGAATAGCAACATAGGCGGCTAACCAAATCAGCATAGGTAATACAAGGCGTACATCGGCGCTGGCAATCATGACTAACATCGAGGTGAAATAAATCAAAATGTACATCAGCACATCTAATAATTTCATGACTGTTTCGCGCACAGCTAGCGAGGTTTGCATCACTTTAGTGGCTACGCGGCCAGCAAAATCGTCCTGATAAAACGAAATACTCTGCTTAAGTAAATAACGGTGTGCCTGCCAGCGAATGGCCATTGGGTAGTTGCCGAGCAACGTTTGATAGACAATGGATGCATGCAACCAGACTAAAAAAGGGATAACAAATATTACAATAATGGACATACCAATTAAGGTTACATGTTCATCTTGCCATAATGTCTGTGGGTTCTTAGTGACTAACCAATCAACTAATTTTCCCATAAATCCAAATAACGACACTTCGAGAATGGCAAGCATTGCCGTGAGTACAGACATCACAATTAATGGCCAACCAAACCCGCGAGTATAATGACGACAGAATGCGTACAAGGTATTCGGCGGCTGAGTCGGTTCTTCTGGTGGTAAAGCTTGGGTCAAGGATTCAAAAAATTTAAACATCTATTGCTCTAACATGGTTAGTGAGATTTCTGGTGCATAGGATAACGTAAAAATGACAAATGTAATGGGTTAAATTGTTACCGTATACAAATGCGATTGAGTTCCGTTTTCCGCTAGGTGTGGTACTTTGCCTTAGGTAAAATAACCCAATGGCACGTTATACGAGACTCTTAAGATGAATGTTCAATATGCTTTTTATTTTTATTCAGTTGCAGGTATAGGTTATGCCAATTGATGGGGGCTTCAGTAGATTGCACATTGACAGCACAAGTATGCCAGCAGGCTAGGCTTAGTCGCGACGCACGTTTTGATGGTCAATTCTTTACCGGAGTGCTAACAACAGGGATTTATTGTCGATCAATTTGTCCGGCTCCGCCCCCTCATGAAAAAAACGTCCGCTATTTTGATTCTGCAATAAAAGCCGCTAATGCAGGTTTACGACCTTGCCTTAGATGTCGTCCCGATAGCGCACCCAGTTCGCATGCTTGGCGGGGTACTGACACCACATTAAATCGCGCCATTACATTAATTGAGCAGGGATTTTTAAGTGGTGATAATGCAGGAACGATCACTGAGCTTGCTGATCGGCTTGGGATCACTAGTCGATATTTAAGCCAGCTTTTTAATCAAGGTGTCGGCACCTCGCCTAAACGGTTTGCGATTTATCAGCAATTGATGTTTGCAAAACAACTTATTCATCAAACGTCATTATCTATGACTGATGTCGCTATGGCGGCAGGTTTTAATAGTATTCGACGTTTTAATGAAGTATTTAAACAAGAGCTTATGCTTACACCATCAGATTTACGCAAACAGCATAATACACTGACACTAACGAAAATCCATTCGGATAATGAAGTCATGTCAGTGAACCCTATTCAGATCGCCTTAGCCTATCGACCGCCACTTAATTGGCAAAAAATGAATCGCTTTTATGCTTTTCGCCAAGTCGAACACATGGAGGCCATTGATGGAAACGGCGGTTATGCGAGAAGCTTTTCGTTCTTTGGTGTTAACGGTGTCTTTTCGGTGAGTCCGAATGCCCAAAAATCGCAACTTGATGTGAGCATTTATTTTGTTAACGTAGACGACGTGAAGCATTTGCACAAAATTGTTACCAAAATCAGGTCTATATTCGACTTGGATGCAGATATGCAGGTCATTGAAAAAGCATTCGTTCCTATTTCATCTCTAGGGGCTAAAGTGGATGCTGGTTTACGGATCCCTGGCACAGGTAATGTATTTGAAGCTGCATGTAGGGCGGTTTTAGGGCAGCAAGTCAGTGTGGTGCAAGCGACTAAGTTACTCAATACGTTAGTGCAGTATTATGGTGACGCACTCACCATAAACGGCAAAACGTGGCGACTCTTTCCTTCACCCCAAGTCATCGCCCAAGCCTCACTTGATGAGTTAAAAATGCCTGGCGCACGTAAACTCGCATTGATTGCTTTGGGCCAATTTGTTGAGCAATATCCAGACTCTACACCACAAGATTGGCTAGCGGTTAAAGGTATTGGTCCATGGACGGTGGCTTATGCTCAAATGCGAGGCTTAAGTGACCCCAATGTATTTTTAGCCACAGATTTGGTGATAAAAAATCGCCTTTATGCGTTGCATCAACTCGCTAACAAACCTATTGAATCAACTAAAATATATGCCAAAATAGCCAAAGAAATTAGCCAACTTGCCAGCCCTTGGGGCAGTTATTTAACCTTTCAGTTATGGGATGAAGACCCACTGAACCCAACAGAAGAGTAAAATGATGCCAATAATTGCTCCCCTAAGAATACACGCTATGGTTTCTAGCCCAGTGGGTTTGCTTTCGCTCAAAGCATCCGAGCATGGTTTAACCCATTTACAAGTTGATGATTTAGCGCTGATTTGTGCAGATGTGATGATTCAATCATCGACAACGTTAATGAATCATCACGAAGATGACTCATTAACCGCTGAAGCAAAACGACATATTGAGGTGACAATCCAGCAGTTAGCAGAGTATTTTTCTGGCACAAGGCCGCAGTTTAGTGTCACGCTAGCCGCCAAAGGTACTGAGTTTCAACAACAAGTGTGGCAAGCATTAAGTGAACTGGCTTTTGGTGAAAGCTGCAGTTACAGCGATATAGCCAATATCATAGGTCGGCCCAAAGCGGTAAGGGCCGTTGGTGCGGCTAATGGCGCTAATCCTATCGCTATTATTGTTCCGTGCCACCGTGTGATAGGTAAAGGTGGTAAGTTAACCGGTTATGCTTATGGTCTGGACATGAAGCAATGGTTGCTTAACCTAGAAGCGAGCGAATAAATCGTAATTAATCTGACTGATGCGCCAAAGTGCGGTAAAATGTCCGATTGTTATCCATTGTTGAGCGCATCAGATCCATGACACAAGCTTCATTAGCTACCACCTTTGCAGAATTTGGCCTAAACACTCCGTTGTTGGCTCGATTGGCAGAGCTTCAATATCTTCAGCCTACGCCGATTCAAGCCCACACAATACCCAGTATTTTAGCGGGCAAAGATTTATTAGCAGGCGCTAATACTGGCTCAGGTAAAACCGCAGCGTTTGCATTGCCGATATTGCAGCAGTTAATGAAACGCACCAATGTTAATGCCACCAAAGGAAACTTTGTCAGTGCTTTGGTATTAGTGCCGACACGCGAGCTTGCCAAACAGGTCGCCGACAGTTTTAAATCTTATGCCGTGCACTTAAATGGCGACATCAAAGTGGTTGCTGCGTTTGGTGGTGTATCGGTTAATACTCAAATGCTCGCTTTACGTGGCGGTGCTGATGTTGTTGTGGCAACACCTGGTAGATTATTAGATTTAGTGTCATCCAATGCGATTAAGTTATCTGCAGTGACCACATTAGTGCTTGATGAAGCCGACAGAATGCTCAGTTTGGGCTTTACTGAAGAGTTATCGCAACTTATCGCCTTACTGCCAAAGAAAAAGCAAACACTGCTGTTTTCAGCCACATTTCCTGAAGAAGTGCGCCAGTTAACTCAAGCGTTATTGGTTGAGCCTTTAGAAGTACAGTTACAAAGCGCTGAAGCAAGTACTCTGGTACAACGTGTTATGACGGTTAACCGCGAGAAGAAAACCGCTTTGCTTGCGCATTTATTACTAGAACATCAGTGGCGCCAAGTATTGATTTTTGTCAGTGCTAAAAATAGCTGTAATCACTTAGCGCAAAAGTTGGCTAAACGTGGCATTAGCGCTGAAGTGTTTCACGGTGATAAAGCGCAAGGTGCACGTAGTCGAGTACTCGAAAGCTTTAAAGCTGGAGAGATACAGGTATTGATTGCAACCGACATTGCGGCGCGGGGTTTGGACATTGAAAAACTGCCCGTAGTAATTAATTTTGACTTACCACGCAGTCCAGCAGATTATATGCATCGCATTGGCCGAAGTGGCCGTGCAGGAGAGGTCGGTTTAGCGTTAACCTTGTTATCGCATGATGAGTATCATCATTTCTCAGTTATTGAGAAAAAGAATAAAATTCGTCTTGAACGTGAACAAGTTGGCGGATTCGAAGCCGACGAGAATATGCCTGATGTTGTGTTAGAACAACCTAAACCCGTTGCAAAAGCGGAAGGTACAGGTAAGAAAAAACGCAAAAAGTCACCCCCAATTAATGTTGATATTTGGGCTAAAAAACCAGATTAGTAGTAGGTAATATGAAACATATTTTTTGGTTAGTTGATGATCAAATCGCAGGGCGAAGTGGTCCTAATAAAGATGCATGGGACTTAGCAGAGTTAAAGCAAGCCGGGTTTGGCGCGATTGCATCATTAAACAATGGTGAAGGCTGTGATACTGCTGCCATGGCACAATTAGGTTTAAAGCATAGGGTCTTTAATTTACCAGACAACATTCCACCTAAACCGCAAGATTTAGCGGTATGTGCGGAAATTTTGCCGCAAATTTTGGCCTTTATTCGTCAATGTGAAGCTGAGGGATTACCGGTATTATTGCATTGTCGCTCTGGTATTAACCGCACCGAAATGGTGATGGCGTATTACATGATGGAAAATGGTGCCGCCCCTGTACATGCAGTAAGCCAGGTGCGTAATGCCAGTGGTTTAGCATTTGATGCAGATGGCTGGGATCAATTTGTTTATGATGTGCTTTATGAGTTACAGTCAGCATCAAATTAATAAGTCATTCTGTTTGTTAAGGTACTTGCAAACAGATTGAATACACACTCAACATTGAGTGTAAGGGAAACATCAAGATAGATCGTTAAGATTTATCTCAATGTTTCCCTTTATTTTTTGTGAAATCGTCATCACTGTGAATTTTTTTGTATTGTGATCCGTATGTGTTAAAGGCACGCTAAACTTTGGCGATAAATGCTATAGTGAAAAAGATAAACGTGTGAACAAGGGGAAACGATGAGTCCAAAAATGAGCAAAGCGAATCAATCGCAAGGTCTATTGCTTTTTAGGTTGAACCAAACCCAACAGTTTGCATTGGGAACCTTAAAAATTCGTGAGCTTGTTCCGTATACGCCGTTAACCAAAATTCCTCATTCTCATCCCGCTATTATGGGCGCAGCAACAATCCGTGGCATGACGATTCCTGTTATTGATATGGCTGCTGGCATTGGCTTTAAGCCTGTGACAGATCAAGAACGTCAAGATTGTTACATCATCATTACCGATTGCCAACGCATGGTGATTGGTTTTTTAGTGCGAGCAATCGATAAAATCATTGAGTGTAATTGGCGCAACATTGAGGCACCTTCAGATAATTTAGGCAAAAATGCTTTTTTAACTGGAGTGACTCGGTTTGATGACAAGTTAGTACAGCTTCTTGACGTAGAGTTATTATTATCAAAAATATTTCCTGACGATCCCATCACTAATCGCGCTATTTTGACCGACGTTCAACGAGAGAAACTCAAACCGTTACGCATTCTCTTAGTCGATGATTCAAAAGTGGCTCGTAAGCAGTTATCTGATGCATTAGATTCAATCAACATTGCCTACCAAGTGACATCAGACGGCCACGAAGCATTGCAAATGATGTTGCAAGCTGCAAAAGAGCGTGCGCCGATAGATTTACTTGTCAGTGATATTGAAATGCCTGGCTTAGATGGTTATGAACTCGCGTTCGAAGTTAAAAATAATCCCGATATCGCCAATGCTTATATTATCCTGCACACATCATTATCTAGTGAGATCAGCGTGAGTCAGGCTAAGCAAGTTGGGGCTAATGAAGCATTAACTAAGTTTGATGCCAAAGAGTTGATTGACGCTATGTTGCGCGGCGCTCAAACAAAACAAGTTGTTTGATAAACAGTAAAAACATCAATATTTTCTATAGCCTTGGGCTTGCAACATGTTTAACAACTTGATTGCATTTTATATAGAACAGATAAATTATTGTTCATTTAAACCACAACGATTGATTTTTTTTACTCTTTTGTGCTCAACACTAGACTTCTTATGTTCCATCCTGATATATAGCTACAAGGCTTTTTCGGTGCACCGCGCCTAGTGATAGCCTAAAGCTAAAACCGTTGAGTTATTTCTGAAACACTTATGTTGAGTTAAATTGTTAACATGGATGCCAACAACATAATAATTTTCAGTGATATAGGTTAATTTGTGTATCGCTTTATAGGCTAACAACAGTTGTTTTATAAGGTACTACGCTCTTAACCACGGCATTAGCTTTAGCGACTACTAACGATTAAAAAGCCATTAATATAATAATCATAGGTTAAGCAATGAATCAGAAAAAATCACTGTTAGCTCGAATCGCTAGCGGTAGCTTAGTGCTACAAATTATCAGCGGGATCATTTTGGGAGTGATCTTAGCCAGTGTTTCAACAACCGGTGCCCACAGTGTGGCATTTTTAGGTTCGCTGTTTGTTGGCGCACTAAAAGCCATTGCACCCGTACTGGTATTTGTATTGGTCGCATCATCGATTGCTAATCAAAAGAAAAACAGCCACACCAATATGCGCCCAATCATTGGTTTATACCTTTTAGGGACCTTTGCTGCGGCGTTTACTGCGGTTATTTTCAGTTTTGCATTTCCAACGACATTATTACTGGCAACCGGAATTGAAGGTTCTAACCCACCTCAAGGTATTACCGAGGTGTTAAATACATTATTATTTAAAATTGTCGATAACCCAGTCAATGCATTGTTAACTGGTAACTATATCGGTATTTTAGTGTGGGGCGCAGGGTTAGGTATTACCATGCATCACGCCAATGAAAGCACTAAGCAAATGCTGTCAGATCTAAGCGATGCCGTATCCAATATTGTTCGCTTTGTGATTCGCTTAGCCCCAATCGGTATTTTCGGTTTAGTGGCCGCTACATTTGCTGAAACAGGTTTCGAAGCACTAGCAGGTTATGCTCAGTTATTAGCGGTACTCGTTGGCGCAATGTTATTTATTGCTTTAGTGGTTAATCCACTCATTGTATTTGCTAAAATTAAGCGCAACCCTTATCCATTGGTTTTAAAGTGCTTACGTGAAAGTGGCGTAACGGCCTTCTTTACTCGTTCGAGTGCAGCCAATATTCCAGTTAACATGGCGTTGTGTGAAGAGTTAAAGTTGCATAAAGACACTTACTCTGTATCTATCCCATTAGGCGCGACCATCAACATGGGCGGCGCGGCTATTACCATTACCGTGCTAACCCTTGCTGCAGCGCACACACTTAACATTCCTGTCGACTTTATGACCGCGTTGTTATTGAGTATTGTTGCTTCGGTATCAGCTTGTGGTGCGTCTGGTGTGGCTGGTGGATCGTTATTGTTAATTCCATTAGCTTGTGGCTTATTTGGTATTTCAAATGACGTTGCAATGCAGGTTGTCGCGGTAGGCTTTATTATTGGTGTTATTCAAGACTCAGCAGAAACTGCGTTAAACAGCTCTACTGACGTTATCTTTACGGCTGCGGCATGTGAAGCTGCCGAAGCGAAAGAAGCGGCTCAAGCAAGTTAAATTATAGCGTACAAAAAAATGCCGGCCCATGGGATAACTGTGGCGCCGGCATTTTTGTGCTTAATTTATACCGTTATTCTTATTCTGAATTCAGGCTTTTAGAATGGATGTTGGCTAAAAAAGGTCATTTCAACTTGGGTGTACGGGTGTGTAATGGTTAATGATTGCGCATGTAAATTGAGGCGTTTACTGGCTTGTATGATTTCTGCATCGCCATAAAACTCATCACCTAATATAGGATGACCCAGCGCCAGCATGTGCACCCTTAATTGGTGGGTGCGGCCAGTATGAGGCTTAAGTTCCATTAAAGTTGAATTTTTGCGGAGTTCTAGCACACTAAAATAAGTCAGCGCTGCTTTACCTGACTCGGTTAACATCTGAAAAGGGGGGGTATCAGGGTTTGGCCCGAGTGCAAAATTCACTTTACCTTGTTGTTCCAATACCTGGCCAAATACTTCAGCAATATACACTTTTTTGGCTTGGCGGTTCTGAAACTGAATTTTTAAGTGAGATTCCGCTTTTTTGGTACGCGCAAAAATCATAATGCCAGAAGTATCACAATCTAAACGGTGGATTAAAATCGCTTCTGGGTAACGTTGCTGTAAGCGAGTAATTGCAGTGTCATGAGTGTCTGGTGAGCGCCCCGGATTTGATAACAATCCAGAAGGTTTATTAATCACAATAATATCACGGTCTTTATAACGGATGTCCAACCAAGGAATTGACGGTGGTCGATAAGTAAAGATGTGCATGATGGAATTGTCTCTTTAATAAACTAAAGTTATGCCTGAAAGTAACGCGCGCATACTAACAAAATTTGTTAAGCAACGAAAATAAGATAACGTCAATAGGGGGATATAAGTGGAATGTTTAGGATCAAATGACAACATGCTGCCATTTAATATCTCAAGTAGAGGTTAACTACAAGCTTGCAAACCACAAGCGAAGAGACATGCCCCAACTGCTGGTGACCCCCGATGTCACAAAGCGAATTTGATTGTTACTGTCGACAATATAAATTGCAGGTAGGGCGGTTGCCCCCCATTGTTGGCTATAATCGTTGCCATTGATGTTTTGATTGATGACCGCAAATTGGTAATCATTATGTTGCATAAAAGCGTCAATGTCGGCATTTGAACCAGAAGCGACAGCAACAGAAATAACGGGGTAATCTTGAGCGTTAGCCACATTGTTGACCATCGGCGAGGTGACTTTACACACTGGGCACCATGTTCCCCAAAAATACACTAAGGTTGCTTTATTGGCCCGCGCAGCAGTATTAAAGAGTGACACCTTATCGTTGTTGATAAAATGGTTATTGACCAAGCTACTTTTTATTAAGTCGCCCTTTACTAAGCTGGCATTAATAGGAGGAGCGGTACCTGTTTGCATGTCACGTTGAAGGTAACTGGCAACGGCAAACATCAGCACCGCGAATATTGCGCTGTCTCGTAAGGCCAATAGCCAAAAACGCGGTGAACGAACGTTGCTACCGACAGTCTTTATTACACGGGTTATCCATATTGGCATATTGAGAGCTTACTTCATCTTAGGGTAAATATTGGCTTGGGGTTTTACGACTGTATATCTTGCTGTAAGCCATTAACTGTGGGTAAAAAGTTCGAAACGCTATTTCAATCTCAACGTAAAGTTTATCAACGTCACGTATCGCATGGTCAAATAGTTCCGGTTTTGACAATCTCTGGCTAACCCCTTTTATCGCTTGATTTAACCCTTGCTTCGTTTGATAGCTACTCAACCAATCCTGTTGGATTATTTTAGGTGCGATAGCTTGTAAACTTGCAGGTAATTCAGCGGTGGTATTAAGTTCCTGGTAGGCTTTTTGGCAAAAGACATCAAGTTCTTGATGATGATATTCTTCCCAATAATACGCTAAGTAATGGTCAAAGGTTAAATCGATTAATATCGGGGCGACTCGGCGAGACGTTTTAGGGAATTGTTTCAATAAATCGATAATAATTTCATGGCTATCAGTGACTTGATCTATTTGACGATGCAACCAAATTCCTTGTTGAAGATGTTGAGGGTGATCTTCAATTTTTCCTTTGGCGAAATCACCGCACAAATTAGCGACTAGATGGGTATCGCTTATGTCAGCTAAATGTAAGTGAGCTAAAAAGTTCATATTTTGTGCTTCTAATTTTATTATTTTACAGTATGATACAAGCCGTTTGTAACAAAGCATTACAATAATGACAAGCTGCTTGGTTCAATCATAACGCTTTATACACAAATGTCATGGAGTATTGTGTACTGTGTTGGAATAACGGCGATAAATTAGTGTTGGCTAATTGATTATAAAAATTAAGGCTTTATTTAGGGATCATGGATGATGAAAGACTGGCTTAAAAAAATATTCGGCAGGCCGATTGCGGCTAAAACAAATAAAGTACAGATTGATATGCGTTACGAAGTTCATTCTTTTAAGTCTGATAAAACGACAGCGCAGCCAACAACGGCAACGTTGGAACACAACAGTCTCAACTCTCCCACATCACCACAAAAGCCGACAAAGTAATCAGTAAACTTGATCTTAACTTGCGCTCGCCATAGACTAGCGGCCGTTTTTACTGTTGAGATATTACTATGCGCGTTGCTGACTTTTCTTTTGACCTTCCAGATGAGCTTATTGCTCGCTATCCAACGGCACAACGCAATGCGTCGCGTCTATTAACCCTTAATGGTATAGACGGACAGTTAGCGGATAAGCAATTTACTGATTTACTTGAGTTAATTAACCCAGGTGACTTAATGGTGTTCAATAACACCCGAGTGATCCCAGCACGCTTATTTGGCCAAAAAGCCACAGGTGGCAAGCTTGAAATCCTAGTTGAGCGTATGCTTGATGATAAGCGTATCCTTGCCCATGTTCGTAGTTCAAAATCGCCAAAAGTGGATACATTAATTCACTTAGATGCAGGTTATCAAATGAAGATGCTTGCGCGTCATGATGCTTTATTTGAACTAGAATTATTAGGCGATAACACTATTTTAGCCGTGCTTGAGCAAGTCGGCCATATGCCTCTTCCTCCCTATATCGACCGTCCTGATGAAGATGCGGACAAAGAGCGTTATCAAACTGTTTATAATCAAACACCAGGAGCCGTAGCTGCGCCTACCGCTGGTTTGCATTTTGACGAAGCAATGTTAGCCGCGTTAAAAGAAAAGGGCGTCAATGTTGCCTTTGTTACTTTGCATGTTGGTGCGGGGACATTTCAGCCTGTTCGTGTTGATAATGTGCTTGAACATAAAATGCATTCTGAATGGGCAAATGTTTCGCAAGATGTTGTCGATCTTATTGCACAAACGAAAGCCAATGGTCACCGCGTTGTCGCCGTTGGTACGACGTCAGTACGTTCGCTAGAAAGTGCTGCTCGCGCTTGTGGTGATGCGCCTCTTGAAACGTTTAGCGGCGATACTGATATCTTCATCTATCCTGGTTATCAGTTTAAGATTGTTGATGCGATGGTGACTAACTTCCACTTACCCGAGTCAACGTTAATCATGTTACTCAGTGCATTTGCTGGTTACGATGAGGTCATGGCTGCGTATCAACATGCTATAGCGCAAAAATATCGCTTTTTTAGCTATGGCGATGCCATGTTTGTGACGAAAAAAGCCCCCTAATAGCCGAAATTGATTTACAATAGCCGCCAATAAACGCCCGCAAACAGTGGGCGTTTTGATGTTTTAATGTGTTCTTAACCTTGAAGCATTAAAATTTGCCCTCATTACTATAGAAACTAAACAAGTCAGACTGTTTATCTGGCAAGGTGATTTATGAAATTTGAATTAGACACAACGGATGGACGTGCGCGTCGCGGACGTTTGATATTTGACCGTGGCACAGTAGAAACGCCAGCATTTATGCCTGTAGGTACTTACGGTACCGTTAAAGGTATGACGCCTGAAGAAGTGCGTGCCACTGGTGCAGACATTTTATTGGGTAATACTTTCCATTTATGGCTACGCCCTGGCGAAGAAATCATGCGCAAACATGGTGACTTGCATGACTTTATGAACTGGCAACGTCCAATATTGACTGATTCGGGTGGATTTCAGGTGTTTAGCTTAGGCGACATTCGTAAAATCACCGAAGAAGGCGTGCATTTTCGTTCACCGATTAACGGTGAAAAAATCTTTTTAGATCCAGAAAAATCAATGCAAATTCAAGATTCATTGGGTTCTGATGTTGTGATGATTTTTGACGAATGTACGCCATACCCAGCAACACATGACGAAGCGCGTAAATCAATGCAAATGTCACTACGCTGGGCAAAACGTTCGCGTGATGAGTTTGACCGCTTAGAAAATCCTAACTCACTGTTTGGCATTATCCAGGGCGGTGTTTACGAAGATTTGCGCGATGAAAGTGTCAAAGGATTATTAGACATTGGCTTTGATGGTTATGCCGTTGGTGGCTTAGCGGTTGGTGAGCCTAAAGCAGATATGCACCGCATTTTAGAGCATGTTTGTCCGCAGATCCCTGCTGATAAGCCTCGCTATTTAATGGGTGTAGGTAAACCAGAAGATTTAGTAGAAGGTGTGCGTCGTGGTGTTGACATGTTCGACTGTGTCATGCCAACACGTAATGCCCGTAATGGCCATTTGTTTACCAGTGAAGGGGTAATCAAAATCCGTAATGCGCGTCATCGTGATGATACCGCAACGCTTGACGCTAAATGTGATTGTTATACCTGTAAAAACTATTCACGTGCTTATTTATACCATTTAGATCGTTGTAATGAGATTCTCGGTGCGCGTTTAAACACCATTCACAACCTACGTTACTACCAAATGTTGATGGAAGGTTTGCGCGGCGCAATTCAGACAGGTACATTAGACGCCTTTGTGAAGGAGTTCTATACCAGTCTTGGTCGTGAAGTACCTGAGTTAATCGATTAATTTTAGCTAATAAGAAGAGAGAACTATGTTAATTTCAAATGCTTATGCAAGCCCAATGGGTGGCGCTGCCGGTGGCGAAACCATGCAGTTAATTTTTATGCTTGTGATGTTCGGGTTGATTTTCTACTTCATGATTTTCCGTCCACAGTCAAAGCGCGTTAAAGAACACAAAAACCTAATGGCAGCAATTTCAAAAGGTGATGAAGTGTTAACTAGCGGTGGTATTTTAGGCAAAGTAACCAAAATCAGCGAAGAAAGTGATTACGTGTTATTAGCTATTAACGATAACAACCAAATTACGATTAAAAAGGATTACATCGCAGCGGTATTACCTAAAGGTTCTATCCAGTCGTTATAAGCCAAGAGGGCTATGGTGTGTTAAATAAATACCCAATGTGGAAAAACATCATGGTGGTGCTTGTCATCGCCATTGGTGGTTTTTATGCCATACCGAATCTGTTTGGTGAAGACCATGCAGTTCAGGTAGTGGCAACTCGTGGTGCAGAAGTGACTGCGTCAACTCAAGCCAACGTTGTACAAATGTTAGAAGGTAAAGGCATTGCGATTAAGCGTGCTGAGCTTGAAAACGGACAATTGTTAGTTCGAGTACAAAACCCTGAGCAACAGTTAGTGGCTAAAGAGGCCATTGCTGAGCAACTCGGACAAAAATTTACCGTCGCACTTAACTTAGCGCCAGCAACCCCTGAATGGCTTGAAGCTGTTGGTGGTTCGCCAATGAAGTTAGGTTTGGACTTACGTGGTGGTGTTCACTTCTTAATGGAAGTGGATATGGGCGAAGCGATCCGCAAAATGGAAGAAGCCAAAGTGGCTGATTTCCGTAGCCAACTTCGTGAAGAAAACATCCGTTACGCTGGTGTTCGTAAAACCCCTAAAGGCATTGCAATTAAGTTTCGTGATGCTGATACGGTTAGCAAAGCTGAGAATTATTTAAAAACTCGCAGCAACGATATGGTCTATACCGATGCAAGCACTGATAAAGAGTTTGTATTACTGGCAACGATGAGTGATGTATACCTTAAGCAAATTAAGGAAGAAGCATTACAGCAAAACATCACGACTATTCGTAACCGTGTTAACGAGTTAGGTGTTGCCGAACCGGTAGTACAACGTCAAGGCGCTGAGCGCATTATTGTTGAACTACCTGGTGTGCAAGATACCGCCCGTGCAAAAGAGATTCTAGGTGCAACAGCATCGATTGAGTTTCGTATGGTTGACGACAAAGCTGATGTGAGTGCAGCGGCGAGTGGCCGCGTACCAGCCGGAGCTGAAGTGTATCAGCGCCGTGAAGGTGGCATTGCCGTTCTGAAAAAAGAAGTGATGCTAACGGGTGATCATATTACCGGAGCACAACCGGCATTTGATGAATACAGCCGTCCGCAAGTTGCGATTAATCTTGACGCGAAAGGTGGCTCGATTTTCTCTAACGTGACCAAAGACAACATCGGTAAACCAATGGCAACATTGTTTATTGAGTACAAAGACAGCGGCTTACGTAATCCTGATGGCACCGTTAAAATGACACGTATTGAAGAAGTCATTTCGGTTGCGACGATCCAGGCGCGTTTAGGTCGTAACTTTGTGATTACGGGTCTTGAGCACAGTGAAGCCCAGAGCCTTGCATTACTGCTTCGTGCTGGTGCGCTTATTGCGCCAGTGACAATCGTAGAAGAACGTACAATTGGTCCAAGCCTAGGTGCTGAAAACATCGAGAACGGTGTACAAGCAATGGTATGGGGCATGGTTGTTGTGCTGGTATTTATGATGGTTTACTACCGTGCATTTGGCTTTATCGCCAACCTTGCATTGATGGCTAACTTGATTATGGTTGTGGGCGTAATGTCGATGATCCCTGGTGCGGTATTAACCTTGCCTGGTATTGCTGGCATGGTGCTAACAGTCGGTATGGCTGTTGACGGAAACGTGCTTATTTTTGAACGTATCCGAGAAGAAATTCTAGGCGGTCGTAGCGTACAACAAGCCATTCATGAAGGTTATGGTAATGCGTTTTCAACTATTGCCGATGCTAACATCACCACCTTTATGACAGCACTTATCTTGTTTGCTGTGGGTACCGGTGCGGTCAAAGGCTTTGCTGTTACCTTAATGATAGGTATCGCGACTTCGATGTTTACAGCCATTGTTGGCACACGCTCAATCGTCAATGCGATTTGGGGTGGTAAGCGCGTTAAGTCATTATCTATCTAAAGGAGAAGTTGAATATGTTTCAGATATTTTCAGTAAAAAACACAGTCGACTTTCTTCGTCATGCATTTCCTATCAGTGTTATGTCGCTTATCTTAGTGATTGCTTCTTTTGTGTCGCTAGGCGTGCAGGGCATTAACTGGGGATTAGACTTCACTGGCGGTACTGTTGTTGAGATGGAGTTTTCAGCACCGGTTGACTTAAATGCGTTGCGTGCAACCATGACAACGGATGACGCTGAAGGCGCAGTGGTACAGAACTTTGGTTCTAGCCGCGACGTTTTAGTGCGTTTACCTGTAAGAAGCGAACTGAAAAGTGATGCTCAGGTGGCTGCAGTATTAACGGCAGCTCAATCAATTGATGCTGGTGTAGTGCAAAAACGTGTTGAGTTTGTGGGTCCACAAGTCGGTAAAGAGTTAGCAGAACAAGGCGGCCTCGCGGTTATCGTTGCCTTAATCTGTATTCTTATTTACGTTTCATTTCGTTTTGAGTGGCGCCTAGCAGCAGGTTCTGTTGCGGCACTCGCTCACGACGTGATTGTGACCTTAGGGGTGTTTTCGGTATTACAGCTGGAGTTTGACTTAACGGTATTAGCCGGTTTGTTAACGGTTGTCGGTTACTCACTTAACGATACCATCGTAGTGTATGACCGTATTCGTGAAAACTTCTTGAAAATGCGTAAAGGCACACCTGAAGAAATTGTGAATACCTCAATTACTCAAACCATGAGCCGTACTGTTATTACTACCGGTACGACCTTGATTACGGTTATTGCGCTATTCCTTAAAGGTGGCACCATGATCCACGGCTTTGCAACTGCATTGCTATTGGGTATTTTTGTGGGTACATACTCATCAATTTACGTGGCGAGTTATTTAGCCATTAAATTGGGTATTAACCGCGAACACATGCTACCGGTAGAGATTGAGAAAGAGGGCGCAGATCAGCCTTCAATGGTGCCTTAACACGCATTGTTACAGCTCAATTGCTCACAACAAACCCCAGCTTGCTGGGGTTTGTTGTTTTATCGTTATCAATTATTAAATGTGTTTTAACTCTCGCCTGAAAGCAATGCCCCAGCAGCTTTTTTTTTGCGTACTCGCTATGTGCAAGGGAACAACCATAACTACATTGCGACGTCTTAACCAAACACCACTGAGCACATCCTTAGTGGTCACTTATTAATGCGGATTGGTATAAAACGTTATCGTTGCTAGCATGAAGTATTAGGCTGGATGTTGTTGGTTTTATCGTTGAGCAGATTGTTCACGAAGATGTTGTTCACAGGCGGTAACCAGGGTTTGATACCAAGGCGTGTCAGTTTCGATGAGTAAGGCTTCCCAGCCATCGGTACTCAATATCTCTACGGTAATTAATTTAAGTGAGCGCTCATTGTTTACCGTTAGCCTAAATGTTCCTGCCGCAGTGTTTAATCGACTAATGTTAATCAGTTTGCGGTTAGCGGTTTGAGTATTTATGCTTATCATCGCCTAACGTCCTTTATCACGACGTAATGTCGTTGATATCATAAAACATCTAACCCGCTTTTATTTGTACTACAGGAGCTTTAGTGGCTTGCGGCGCATATACACCAGTGCCTGTCATTGCAATATGATTAAAATTTTTGCTAATCATTTTACTGCCGACATCTTTAGATGTTTCTGGACGGCTAATTAAATAGCCTTGAATGCAATCAATGCCGAGCTTTTTCACTAATTCAAACTGTGGCGCGGTTTCAACACCTTCTGCAACAATTTTTAAATCAAGGGTTTTACCCAAGCCACTAATTGAATTTAAAATCTTTTCATATTTTGGGTTAATGTTAGCTTGGTCAATAAACAGTTTATCAATTTTAATTACATCCACAGGTAAATTAGCCAAGGTGGACAGCGAACTAAAGCCAGTACCAAAGTCATCAATGGCAATTAACACTCCGGCTTGACGCAGTTTTTCTAAATCTGATATCACGTTTTCAGAAGCATCAATAAAGCAAGACTCGGTGATTTCCAATAATAGTGCTTTAGGCGGTAATCCGACCTTATTAATGATTTCCATCACCCAATCATGAAGCGGGATATGGGCTAATTGCACCCCAGAAATATTGACAGATATTCTTACCTTATTCATACCTGCATTATACCAAGCCGCCATTTGGCGACAGGCTTCAATCATGATCCAATTACCCAGTTCTAAGATTAAGTTAGAGTCTTCTGCAATGGGAATAAATTCAGCAGGCGAAATAGAGCCTTCTGTTGGATGGTGCCAGCGTACGAGACATTCAAAGTAATCGATGCTGAAATCGTTCACATTCACAATGGGTTGAAAGGATAAACTAAAGTTTTGGCTCGCCATAGCCAGGCGCATTTCTTCAAGTAAATAGTGATAACGACGCATTTTATTGCCCATTTCAGGCGAATAAACACGGTAAATACCTCGTCCATCCGTTTTAGCGCGATACATTGCAACATCGGCCATTTGTAATAAGGTGTTGGGATTTGCCGCACTGTCGGGATAAACCGCAATCCCAATGCTTGCACCAATTTTAATTAATTTATTGCCTAATACAAAATCGCCTTCTATTTCTTGTAATACATTTTGAGCGACTTCTATAGCGATGTTTTCATCTTGTAAGTCTTCAATAAATATCGAGAACTCATCACCACCTAATCGCGATAAACTTAACTCCAAGCCTAATGTTGGTGCAAAATGACTGAGTTTGCGGTTTCGCACCACAGTCGCAAGTCGTTGGGCTACCTGAATTAATACTTCATCACCAAAACTGTGGCCAAACGAGTCATTCACCTGTTTAAAGCCATCAAGGTCGATAAACAATAATGCCTGTTTTATCTTTAGGGTTTGGGCTTTTTCAAGTTGAGTTTGCAGGTGTTGTAAATAGGCATGACGGTCAATCAGTCCTGTCAATTTATCTTGATGTTGGCTAATGATATTTTTATGCTGTTGCTCATGAATTTGTTTATTGAGCTCAATCAGAGCAAGGCTCAGTTTAGAGATAGTATTTTGTTGTTCAACCTGAGGCGGAGTAATATTAAAGGCTGCCAATAGCTTATTGGTTTCGTTGTTGACCACTTCTAAAGACTTATCAAGCTTTCTCTTTTGTCGGCGAGTAATGTAAAACGGAATGCCTATGGCAAAACTGCCTAAAAGCAACAAAGGCAAGTTGCTGAATAGCATAATGTTATTAAAGGCTTCATCAAGACTGATTACTTTTATTTTATTATCAATTTTTGACAACACAACATAGTTTTTTTCGTTGTCGGACACAATTTTGTAGTTCAACAACATGTTTGCCCAATGATTGTTTACTGGGGTCACATTACGTTTATCGAATTGTTGTAAATTGACGTTGTTATTATCGCGATTAAAGACTTGTAAACTTTGGTTTAGCGTTAATATAACTAAAAGATATAACCCGACCAATAAACTTAAACAAAGCAAGATTATTTTGGATATCCGCATTAGTCAGGGCTCTTAATAGTGAATTATATTGGTTTTTTGACGGGCTATGAATTGAAGTAACCCGTTTATAATGAATTTCTGAGTGTAGAGTATATGTCACCATTTAACAATTGAGTCAGTGGCTTTTTATTCGTTTTTTTAATGAGTATGGTTGAGGTCAGAAATATTTTTTATTTATGTAAATCAACAATGAGTTAGCCTCAAGTCGAGACCAGCACTCAAAGCCTGACTTAGATCAGAACTTAGATCAGATCTTAGACCAGAACTTAAACTAGAGCTTACGATCATAACTGAAAATTAAGGTTGGTCAGCGTTCAGACTTTAATTAAGATATAAACTTGCTACTCATAATGAGGCATCTATTTAAATCTAAGCCATTGATACACCGTTTTTGTGCCATTGCGTTCAAGTGTTCAAAATACTCTCTTTGAAATAAAGTCATTATCTATGTGTAGGCTAATACTTTTTACTGACAAATAAGCATGGCGATAATAATTTTATTTTATAGCGTGTTTTATAGCGTGATATAACGCGAACGTTATGCAGTGATTAATCCACCATTAAGGTAAGTTAAACGTAATCACATATTCAGCTTGACCATTCTCGGTTGACGTAAACTCGCCTTGACCAATATATTCTGCCAGATTTTGTGTGCCAGAACCCGCAATAACCGTAAATTGGCTTTGAGCTACGCCTGCGATAAATGTTCCATTATGCTGAAATATGATCCGGCCTGTGATTTCTGGTGTTGTAACCGTTAGCTCCTCTATACCGGTAAATACCGCAGTAGTATCTTGTTGATATGACATTACATAACGGATCTCCGCCAAGCCGGTGATGTCTCCAGAGTAAGTTTGTTTTATGCTTGCAATCGTTTGCTTCGTGCCATCTTCATGCTCTGCGTATGACTTTTCATTCCATTGGGTGATTTGAAAAACGCCTTTTAAGACAACCTTGGTCATGTTGAGTCCTTTTGAACACGAGCTTTGCTCTATGTTATCGATAAGCTTAAGGTAATCATTGTTTAACAGAAATGTCCAATTTATACCATTCCATGCTAATAAGTGATGATTAAGCGAGAGTGTAAAAGGGCTTAAATAAGGCGCATGAATGAATAGTGGTTCTCTTTCGAAGTCATACAATGCAATGTAAGCCCTTTTTATACTCGCCTGAAAGGAATGCCCCTGCAGTTTTACTTTGCGTTGTCGCTATTTGAAAGGGAACATCCATGACAGCATTGCTATGCCGTAATCAAAAAACGCTGGACGCATTCTGAGTGGTTACTTATTAATGCGGATTGGTAATATAAACAATACTCGACAGATTTTAGTTGAGGCAGTAGGATTAAACAAAATTTGCCAGTAGAGCAATGCAGTAGGATAACGCATGGAACAACGAAAAGTATTATTGGCCGGTGGCAATCTGTTACAGGCTCACACATGGAAAGGGCTACTGGAAACCAGTGGTATTGAAGTTGATCTTAAAGGTGAAGCGCTGATAGGTGGCGTGGGTGGCCTTCCTATCGAAATGCAAACTGTCGAATTATGGGTGATGAACACCCAGTTAGCCGCTGCACAAACGTTACTTGATGCCCTCGAAATAGAACAGCCACAATGGCAATGTGTTCAGTGCCATGAAATAAATGAAGGCAGCTTTGAATTATGCTGGCAGTGCAGCGCGCAAAAGAGTGAAACGCATAACTGAATGTTATAGCCAAGTGGGTGACTGTGATTGGGTATACACTCATAAGCTATATCAATTAACTGATATTAATCCACCCACTGTTATTTTAATGAGTGATTAACGAATATTACGTAACATTCACTGAAACAGACAGATAAAATCTATCTAAACACTTGTATAAAATTGTTATTTTCTTAAGCTATTGAATAAACCTTTTTTATGGTTTTGACGTATGTAGGTGCCATTGTATCAAGTGGCGTTATCTTTTTAAGGACTCGTTATGCAAGCCTCTCCTGCATTTGCTCGTTTAGTTGAATCAGTTATGCCCCATGTTACGTTAGTGACTATCGAGCAGTATCAGCAACAAGAACAATGGCAATTAATCGATGTACGTGAAGACAATGAATGGTTGCAGGGGCATTTGCCCAATGCCAAGCATGTAAGTCGCGGTATTATTGAACGAGATATTGAACACCGTTTTCCGGATAAAAATACGCCAGTTTTGCTCTACTGCGGTGCAGGCCAGCGTGCTGCATTGGCAGCTTATAATTTGCAATTGATGGGCTATACCCAAGTTGCTTCTATGGTTGGGGGTTATCGAGCCTGGATCCAACATCAATTCCCTATTGTTCAAGACTGAGATTTAAATGCAATATTTTCCACTGTTTGTCGATACTCAAGGTTTACGTGTGTTGCTTGTTGGCGCAGGTGAGGTGGCAACGAGAAAGCTCGATTTGTTGTCGCGTACAGATGCCATTATTCATGTTATTGCACCTGACGTTGCTAAAGATATTGAGACCTATCATGCAAAGGGTCGTATTACGTTATCACGTCGTGCAGTGACAGATGCCGATATTGCACATGTGGATATCGTGTATTTAGCCACAGCAAATGAACAGCTTAATATGGATTTTGCTGACTTAGCCAATGAACGTGGTATCTGGGTCAATGTGGTCGATAATCCGTCGTATTGTCGCTTTATTACCCCTTCAATTGTCGACCGTGGCCGCTTAGTTGTTGCGATTAGCACCGCGGGTGCTGCGCCTGTATTTGCTCGGACTATCCGCTCACGTTTAGAAACCATGCTGCCGTCATCATTGACCCCATTATTTGACTTTGTGGCCAGTAAACGCGAGGAGGTTCAGCAAACCCTCGCCGATGGTAAAGACCGCCGACTCTTTTGGGAGCGCTTCTTTAACAGCAATCAAGATAAATTCGATAATCTCACTGAGCAGCGTTATGCAGATGCTTTTCAAGAGATGAGTCGACAAGGTGAAATTTTATTGTTGACCGAGCACACTCCAGCAAACTTGTTACCGATAGCGGCAATGCCATTATTGCAAAAACTGGATGTGATTTTTAGTGATGAAGCCGTTGATAGCGATACCAATGAGTTGTTGCGCCGAGATGCAAATAGAACCTCTATTCCTAAATTAAGTGAGATTGCGGATCATTATGAGCAAGGCGAGCGTATGCTGATTGTCGCCAGCCCTGAAAAAGTGGCTCAGTTAATTGCTTATTTCCCGATGGCAAAACATTTGCGACCGGGTGCGTTATAATGTTTTAAGCGTGCTCAACTAACACGCCGAGTCTAGTTTGTAGTAGACTCGGCTTTTTTATGCCTATTGAGATCGCCTAATGGCCGCCAAAGCTACCGTATACAAAGTTGCACTTCAAATTGCTGATATGGATCGTCATTACTATGCTGATCATGCTATTACACTTGCTCAGCACCCTTCAGAAACCGATACGCGGATGATGGTTCGATTATTAGCCTATGCACTAAATGCATCGGAGTCATTAGCGTTTAGCAAAGGGTTATGTGTCGATGACGAAGCCGAATTATGGGATAAAAGTTTAAGCGATGAAATTAACTTGTGGGTTGAGTTTGGCCAAGCTGATGAAAAGTGGTTACGTAAAGCCAGTGGTCGAGCCAAGCAAGTTATTTTGTATACCTATGGCGGGCGCAGTGTGCCTATTTGGTGGCAACAAAACCAACAAGCATTAAGTCGTTATGACAACTTGTCGGTAGTTAACTTTCCTGAAGAAGCCGTTAAGCAACTCGAGGTCTTTGTCACTCGTAATATGGCGCTTCAAGTCAGTATTAGTGAAGGGCAAGTATGGTTTTCTGACAAAGACAACAGCGTCATGATAGAACCTGAAAAGCTTAAGTAATGAGCACTTGGGTTACTCGACCTCTGGTTATTCGCATTAGGCCTACTTTATCCTGAGGGAGTCAGGCAGTGAATATTAACGCTTCCTCTCGCGTTAAGGCTCAAACATTATTTAGTCAAACACAGCGATGTCTCATCGCTGTGTTAACTCTGCACTATTTATCATATTAATTGGTTATCACATCTTATTAGTTATCAGGTTAGTTAGCAGATTAATTAGCATATGAGCCAGGCATTTATCTCACCAAAACATTCGCTTTTTAAACATCAAGATAAGCTTTTAATGATAAGCGCCTTTTAATGCGACTACTTTAATGCCGCTAAGCGCCTAGCACATTGCTTATCATTGCAATGTGAATTTAACCTTAATTTACTAATTATGAATAAAGTTTAATCCAAAGGGTATTGTACTAATA
Organism: Shewanella sp. MF05960; assembly: GCF_050849305.1. Classification (NCBI taxonomy): domain Bacteria; kingdom Pseudomonadati; phylum Pseudomonadota; class Gammaproteobacteria; order Alteromonadales; family Shewanellaceae; genus Shewanella; species Shewanella sp. MF05960. The sequence goes on from NZ_JBOZPS010000009.1 coordinate 147,228, forward strand.
AAATCGCAGGCAGATAATCAAAGCATGTTTCAAACAATATGTTTATCTTATCCGTTTGATTAACAATGATTTTGTTATTCTGCGGTGGTAGTTGATTAAGGATGTTATTGTGAAAAAATTAGCATTATACCCAGTAGAGAAAATCGACGAGTTAACCTCTCCAGAAGCACACGAAGATATCTCAATCCTTTCTTCTGCTGTCAATATCTTCACTGACTTTAAGAAAGTGACCCCGTTAGTGATTGAATCTAATGCATCTGCTGTAGAAGTTGAAAGCTTGATGCAAAAGTCTCATGTACGTCTTAAATTAGTGGTTAATCATAAAAATGAATTTATTGGCTTGATAAGCTTTGAATCGTTACACAACCAAGAGATTTTAAAACGCGTCGCTGAAGGGCATCAACGTGAACAACTTAAAGTCACAGACTTTATGATTGCCAAAGATCAGTTAAAAGCTATCGATTATGACGACTTAAGCTATGCCAGAATTGGCGACGTAATTGAAACGTTAAAGTCAGCGGGCCAGCAGCATTGTTTAGTGTTAGATAGAAAAAATCATGCTATTCGTGGTGTGCTATCAGCTAATGATATTGCTCGCAGATTAAAATTAGCGGTCGATGTCAGTACTCCCAATTCATTTGCAGCGATTTTTGATGTGATCAGTAAAATTCAACAGCCTGCGGTACTCAATACATTACAACCACACTTTTAATATTTTACGCATTGTTGAACAAAAAAATAGCCACATAATGTGGCTATTTTTAATTCAACCAAGACTGTTACTGAAAGCTTAAAGTCCAAGTATCAATATAACCCGTATCTTTGTTAGCGTTATCAACCGCTTTCAGTGTCCATACACCGCTCGACTCAACGCCTGTCATGTTTGCGCTGTACGTTTGGGTAATATTGTCGGTTCCGCCACCGGTATTGTTATGTAACACAACGGTTTGGCCTGTTGGGCTAATCAGTTGGATTTTTAAATCGCCAATATAGGTGTGGATCACACCTAACGACACCGATACCGTTCCAGAGTTGCCCGTACGGCTTACCGTGATAGGGCTAGTGATCCCCGTGGTGTTGTTATCTGGGATGGTATAGTTGTTTGTATTGGTGTAAATCGCTGGACCACCCGTTCCGCTGCCAGAACTTGCCGCAGTATAATTAGCCACTAAGCTTACGCCGCTAAAGGCACTGTAACCTTGTACCATCACGTAATAGGTTCCTGATTGCGCCGTAGCAATAGGGCAAGACTCTGCATTACCGCTTTTCCACGGACGACAATCGTAACTGCTCGTGGTTGGCGAAGCGCCATACTGCACATACATGTCAGCATCACCCGTACCACCACTCATGGTAAAGCTTAGATTTGTTGCCCCTGCTGGTACATCAAGCGAATAATAAAGTTCATCATTTTTTGCCCCAGCTAAACCGGTTTTAACTACCCCTTTTTCAAGCTCGTTATCACCTGAGCCGGTACCCGGATCTGTAGGGCCAGTACATGATTCATCTAGATAAGCTTTTGCAGCAGTAGCATTGACCATACCAAAGCCAGTTTTGTTGTCGCGGCCTGCGACATTTAAGTCATCTGCCGTTGCATTTAGTGCTGCACGGATCTGAGTCGCACTACATTCTGGGTGGTAACTCCACACTAATGTTGCGACGCCCGACACATGCGGTGTCGCCATTGACGTGCCGTTATAGTATTCATAATCTTGATTGCCTAAGTTTGAAACCGTAGCCGATTGGCCAATTTTGGCTCGTAGCGCTAAACCTGTTGCGCGGTCAACAGACATAGATGGCACTGTAATTTCACTGTTTGCATCAACCAAAAAGGGATTCTGTAAGCCAGGCAATGCGGTGTTACTGTAAACAATAATGCCTTTTGCACCTGCGGTTTTACACGCTTTAACGGCGTTGATTTCTGGGTAGCTAGCGCCTTGATTACCTACACGCTCCACCAAACAAATTTTATTACTCATGCTGCCACAATTAAAGCTTGTGCCATTGACGCTACACTCTGCCAATGTCGCAGTAGCGCTTGCGTTAATGGGTGCTGACGCATAGCTACTGCCAGATGGCGTTAAGCGGTTATGCGGAACAACACCATTATTAAAGTAAGATTGGCCAGCAATAGTGATATCTGCAGTGCGGCCTTCGCCGACAGTCACCGTTGATAAAATCGCTTCACCCGGGCCAGAAATCTCAACTTGGTCGGTGTATTGTGAAAATGCAGCATGGTCGCGATTGCTGTCTACCGCAGCAACAGACATCACGCTGTCATACGATGCAGGGTAACTGTAACTGCTGTCACCGGCGTTACCTGCAGCAGCAATCAATAATACGCCATTATTGAAATGGGTATTTAATGCATTACGCTCGGTGGTGGTTGAGCCGCTGCCGCCCAAACTCATTGTGACCACATCCGCGCCACCTGAATTAACACAGGTATCGATAGCCGCAACAAGTGAAGAAGAATAACCCCATCCGGCTTCGTTAAACACCTTAACTACATGAATATTGGCATTTTGGTTTGGCATAACACCCACCACGCCTTCATTGTTGGCAATCGCCGCTATGGTGCCCGCAACGTGCGTACCGTGCGCATTATTATTGCCTGGCTGATACCAGTTGCCGGTACCTGAGTTATTGGTCCCCGTGACATTATTGCCGCTTAGGTCGTTGTGACTGCGATCGTAACCCGAATCAATAATACAAATGGTACGGTTTCCTGCTTGGCTGTCACTCAATACTGTCGCGCCGACATAAGTTTGCCCCCACGGGGTGGTTTCGGCTAATAAGCGACGCGGTAAATCTTCTTCTACGTACTCGACATCTTGGCGCAGACGCAATGCCCTAATAGACGTGCTGTCGAGCTTGGTTGAATAACTATTGCTTCGACCTATTCGTTTCATTTCTCGTGCTTTAACACTGTTAAGCGCTCTTAGCTGGCTGAAGACTTCATTGGTACGAGGTTGATAGTCCATACTACTGGTATCAGTGACATCGTTAGCGCTTTGGCTAAGTGCAATATCACTCATCACTTGCGCTGCATTGTCGTTTCTAAATTTAACGATATAACGCTTAGGCAAAGGGGACTGTTGTTCAATTTGTTGATTTGTTAAAGAAAGGGTTAACGGGCTTGGTGCGGCATTGACTTGAGTTGAGATGGCTAACGCCAATGCTGTCATGCTAAGCACAACAGCCTTATGTTGATTTTTTTTCATTTTATCTTCCATGTTATCAGGGTTAAATATTGTCTTTCTAATTATGTTTTATCGATAAGCTATGTTTGCTTAACAGAATAAAATGTAATCAAAAATTAACCTATTGTAAATAAAATGTTAACAAAATATCTTTTTGAACAAGTGTTCTAACATGTTGATTTTGAATTTTTATTAGTTTTTATTGAATTAGTATTCTCTTGTGGAGTGAGGTTATTGCGTGGTTTTACTGCATTTGTAGCGGGTTGTGTTCGATGAAAGCGCTTAACTAAAAAGTTGGATTATGTGACACTTATTCGTGTATTTTTATTTGGCATCAGCTAGTCAGTCAGAAGGTCATCATTAAGAAGATAAAACATGACGAGTTGCAATGGCTGTAGTATCGACATTCGATTGTGAGGCTATCATGTAGAAATATATGGCCCTAATGTAATTAAGGCCATAAATGATTATTGTGCAGACATTAATGAGTCAATTCCACCCGCATTGTATGTGGCGGTATAACCTTGATCGACTAATGCACTTTGAGCAATACCGCTGCGGCGACCACTGCGGCAATACAATACGACTTCAGTATCTTTGGCGAGGTTGAGTTTTCCGAGCTCTGTCACAATATTTTCAAATGGAATATTAATCGCCCCTTTCACATGACCCGCTGCAAATTCTTCAGGGGTGCGCACATCGATTAACGTTGCGCTATTATTAATTTTTTGCCATGCCACATTGGGTTGTTGCTCTACTGCCAACGCCGGTGTTGCACACCACGCCGACACCATAAACAATGCTGCCAATATTGGTTTTATTGTGATTAGAATAGATTTTTTCAACACAAGATTCCTTATTGTTAACCTTTGTAGAGGTTATTTGTTTAAGGCTATTTGCGCTGCAGTTTTAATCCCTAATTTCTTCATGATCATCGCTGCAGGGCAAAAACCTGTAAATGCACTTTGGAATAGGTTAGCGCCAACAAACACAGTAAGCCAGATAAAATGTTGGCTAACGGTTGCCATAAGCACTAAAGACAACAAAATCATAAAGCCAGCAAAGGCCATAATACTTCTTTCTAACGACATCGAGAGCTCCTTTGGGCTTAATGCCCAATAACAAAATAACTACTGAGTAATTTTTGCAGCCATTTTTGATTTCATCACTGAAAAATACAGTATTGGGATCACAATTAGCGTCAAAATGGTTGAGATAAAAATTCCGAAAATTAAGCTTATCGCTAACCCATTAAAAATAGGGTCGTCGATAATAAATAGGGCACCAATAATGGCCGCCATCGCGGTTAACATAATCGGTTTGGCTCTGACCGCGCCAGAGTGAATGACAGCCTGCTCTAATGGCAAGCCGGCAGCCGTTTGCTGGTTAATAAAATCGACCAGCAAAATCGAGTTTCGAACAATAATCCCGGCGAGTGCAATCATGCCAATCATTGACGGAGCGGTAAATTGCGCCCCTAATAATGCATGACCCGGCATAACACCAATAATGGTTAATGGAATAGGAGCCATAATCACTAAGGGGACGACATAAGACTTAAATTGTCCGACGACCAGTAAGTAAATCGCAATCATACCAACGGCATAAGCAATGCCCATATCTCTGAAGGTTTCGTAGGTGATTTTCCATTCGCCATCCCATAAAATGGCCACATCAGTTAACCCATCAGGCTGGTTAACTAAATGTTGTTCAATAGGGTAATTAAGCTCGCCTTGTTCTGTTTCATGGTTAATTTGGCTCACCATGTCAAACATCCCATACAATGGACTACCCGTAGGGCCAGCCATATCAGCAACAACCATGATCATCGGGACCATGTTTTTGTGAACAATAGGTGCATCAATGGTGCGTTGTTTAACTGTAACCAGTTCGGTAAGGGCAATTTGAGCGCCGTTTTGACTTGCCACCCGCAATTGCAGTACTTGCTGTAAATTCACTTTTGCAGCTTCATCGACTTGTAAGCGAATTGGTGTAGGGTGCTTACGTTCAGGTATGTGCAAATAACTGGCGTCATTGCCATTAACTGCACTGTTAATCGCATCGATAATGCTGCTGTAAGACACGCCAAGTAAACGCGCTTTACTGCGGTCTATCACGACTTGCCATTGCTGTTGTTGAGCGGGTAAGAAGATGTCCATATCGACAACATAATCAGTATTTTTAAACCGCTGTAATAAGTCATTGGCGGCTTGCTCTCGTAATTGTGTTGTTGGAGCATACACTTCCGCCACAATAGGTGACCACACCGGTGGTCCAGGGGGCACTTCAACAATTTTTACGTTGGCGTTATATTGCAAGGCAATACGTTGTAAGGGTTCACGTACTGATGATGCAATAGTGTGACTGTCGCGATCGCGGTGCTTTTTATCCACCAAATTGACTTGAATATCGCCTAGTTCTTGGCTGCTGCGTAAAAAGTAATGTCTTACCAAACCGTTAAAATTCATCGGTGCATGAGTACCAGCGTAAAGCTGAATGTGCTCAATTTCTTCAACGGTTGTCAGGTATTGACTTAACTCTTGCAGTACACGCTGAGTTTGCTCAACTGGCGTGCCCTCAGGCATATCAACCATTACTTGAAACTCAGACTTATTATCAAACGGCAGCATTTTGAGCACTACCGCTTGAAATACCGGTAACGCCACGGCAAATGCAATAAGCAACGTGATAACAAGCATTAATCCTTTACGGGCTTTAGAGGCATGTTCACCGATTAAAAATGGACTCATTAACGTTGTAAAAAAGCGGGAAAGTGCCGTTTCTTGTTCGGTATTATGATCATCATTGCTGTGATGTTTATGTGGTTTGAGCAAGTGACTACTTAACCAGGGGGTCATGATAAAAGCAATTAACAATGATATCAGCATACCCATACTGGCATTAATAGGAATAGGGCTCATGTAAGGCCCCATCAAGCCTGACACGAACGCCATCGGCAGTAACGCCGCGATAACAGTGAACGTTGCTAGAATAGTAGGGCCACCCACTTCATCGACAGCATGCGGAATAAGCTCGCTGATGGATTTATTACTGAGTGCCATATGACGGTGGATATTCTCAACCACCACAATGGCATCGTCGACCAAAATCCCGATGGAAAAGATAAGCGCAAATAACGAGATACGATTTAAGGTAAATCCCCACGCCCACGAGGCAAACAAAGTGATCGCGAGGGTAATGATAATTGCAATACCCACCACCGCGGACTCGCGAACTCCCATAGTGAACAGCACTAATAGCACTACAGCAGAAGTCGCAAATATCAGTTTAAAAATAAGCGTGTTTGACTTGTCACCGGCGGTTTGGCCGTAATTACGTGAGATAGCCACCTCAACATTATCAGGGATCAGCACATTATTGACCGCCTCAACTTTGGCCAACACTGCATTGGCAATATCGACGGCATTTTGGCCAGCTTGTTTACCGATGGCAATGGTTACTGCGGGGTAACTGCCTTGTTGATTAACATGCCATACACTTTGTTTAGGAATGTCGCTTTGTAATTGAATGTCGGCAACATCTGCCAAATACACTACGCCAGCAGCGCCCTTTGTGGTGGCTTGATTGACCTTGATTAATAAATTCTTTACATCATCGATATTGCGTAAAAACTCGCCGGTTTGCAGTTTGATTTCTTGATTGTATTGCGTGAGTGACCCTAATGCAGACGTCTGATTATTGTCTTGTAACGCGCTGCTGATGTCGGTAAATGTGATGCCATAACTGTTCATCTTGATGGGGTCTAAGCGCACATTTAACACCAACTCATGTTGGCCCTGGCTGTATATCTCGCGGGTGCCAGGGATCCGTTTAAGCTCCGTTTCTACCACAGAGGCTACCGAGGTTAGCTGCTCCGCTGTCATGTTAGGGTCTTTCGACCATAAAGTGAGTCCGACAATCGGCACATCATCGATACCACGAGGCTTGATGAGCGGTTCACCAATTCCGGCAGCATAATTAAATTTATCACTATTGGAATATAACTGGTTGTAGAGGTTAACCACGGCTTCATCTCGCGGTACACCGACATCAAAAATCGCAATAATTAATGCCCCGTCAGGTTGCGAAAATGAGTACAGGGTATCAATGCCTTTAATTTCTGAAATAATCTGTTCAGCCGGAAGGGTAACTTGGTTTTCAACTTCGGTTGGCGTAGCGCCAGGATAAGGGATGAATACATCGGCAAAGGTCACATCGATTTGCGGCTCTTCTTCCTTAGGGGTAATGATGACGGCAAAAATACCTAACAATAACCCCAATATGGCTAATAAAGGCGTTATTGCACTGTGTTGAAACGCACTGGCGATTTTGCCTGAGATGCCTAAACGAGATGAGCGCTCTGAAGGTGACATAAATTACTCCTTCACCTTGGTGACATTGGCATTAATTAAGTATTGTGCCGCGTCGATGATGATCTCATCCGATGGCATCAAACCCGATAACACTTCAGCTTGTTGTTTGGCGCTATCCATAAACCCTAATCGTACTTGGCTGAGTACAATTTTGTCACCGTTTTTACGGTATACAGAGGTGAGATCACCTACCTGATGAATCGCAGACATTGGCACCATTAAGCTTGGTTGACTCGTTTGCTCAAACAATACTTTTACCCATTGCCCAACAAGGTGGTCGGTGTCGTTTGGGTTAATAAAATTGACGCGTACAGCATGGCTGTGAGTGATCGGGTCGGCAAAGTTAAATGGATTGATATCGTTCGCCTCAATGACCTTGCCGTTAGCTAATTGAATGCGGATATTCTCAAGTTGTTGAATGCTGGGTAAATCTTGCTGTGATACTTGAAACACCGCTCTAAGATGTTGAGTGTCGTAACCAGAAAACAGTGCCTGACCGTATGAAATGGTTTCGCCTTGTTCGACAAAACGCTGGGTAACACGGCCACTAAAAGGCGCACTGACAATCGTGTAATTTAAGCTTTCGTTGGCTTTAACAAGCTGAGCTTTAGCACTGCTTACTGCTTGTGCGGATGATTTTGCTTTTGCTGTTGCTTCATCCATCGCCCCTTTTGATATGGCACCTTTGGGAAATAATTCTTTATAACGCGTGTACTGTGCTTGAGCTTCACTGTTTACGGCTTCGGCTTTTGCGAGTTCTGCCTCTGCGCCTGCCAGTCCTGCACCCTGTTCTTTATTGGTAATTTCAAGTAATGCAGCGCCTTGAGGTACCAAATCATTCACATCGTAATGAATATTAATAATTCGACCAGAGGTTTGTGCTGATACCGTAGCCGCTTTAACTGCTTCTACTTTTGCGTCAAATACGCGTGGCTGTGCATGAGTAGAATATTGTATTGTCAGCGTATCAAATGCTTCAGATGCCGCAAATATCGGAAAAGAAACCGCAGTGCATAGTGCACCAATAAGAGAGAATGACGTGAGTAAGCGAGACATAATGGTAGCACCTATATAAAGTCTATAAGAAAATTCTAATGGACTTTGGTTTTTTACGCAATAGGTGTATTAGAAAAATTTATATATTAGTCCTAATAGATATAAAAAAACCGCCAATTAAAGGCGGTTTAGTTGGATAGATCAGAAGTGGTAAACCCTATTAGTGTTTACCACTGCTGCATGTTAGGCATTTAACATGCCGACAGGCTTAAAAACTGTAGTTGTACTGCACTGAGTAATACACCGCATTTGAGCGAGTTTGTGCTGAAATCTCGCTGTCTAATCCCGGTACCATAGGCAGGATGGCACTGTTTTCTAATACGGTAACATCTTCACCGCGCACAAATGCAATGCCAAAATCAATGCTAGATTGATTGGTTAAATCATAGCTAACGCCGGCGGTATACCAGGTGCGATCAGAATCTGGGATTGACAATGATGAGTGCTGATCAACAACACCTTCATCTGAGGCAATACCTGCACGTAATGTCCAATCTTCTGTAAGATTGTAGGTCGCGCCTAAACTTAAGAACCACGAGTCTTTCCAGTGGTATTCTTTTAAGTCAGTTTGCGAAACACCGTTGTCGCCGTCGATCACTTCTATGCGGTCAAACTTGCTCCAGTTAGTCCATTGTGCGGTGTAATGCACTGCAAAATCATTGGTTAGCTGGTGAAAACCGGCAAACTGAGCAATATCGGCAATTGGGATATCAATTTCGTTATATTCTGAATAAGCATAATTAACATCACCCTTAGCGGTTAATGTTGGGCTTAAACGGTAGCTTAGGCTAAAACGATTATTTTCATTCATTTCATATACCACACCAGCAATACCGCCTAACGCCCAACCATCGGCTTCAACGTCAACAATACTGCCTATTTGTGGGTTTTCTGTGGTACGAGTCAACGTACCGCTGCCATATACGGCATCAAGTCCTAAACCTAAGCTCCACTGCTCGTTTATACGGTACGACACACTGGTGTTTAAGTTAATTGTAACCACTTCGGTGTTACCCAGTAAGTCTACCGGTGTTGGTAATGGCACAGCATTACCGCCAACGGTTGGCGTTCTGTCTGCTAATGCAGTTAAATCTGTACCTGTACCATAGTTACTAAATGCAGCGACACCAAAGGCCCATTTATCATCGATTGGATTAATATAATAAAAATTAGGAATGACTTTTGAGTCTGCAGCATCGTGTTCGCTGCCATAGTCAACAGCCTGGCCGCCGTATGAACCCGTTACATCAGACACAGACACATCGATATCGGCGTACACAGCACCTAGAGATAATGAGGTGTTATCAAATAATGCCATTGCTGCTGGGTTACGTGATAACACTGAGGCATTGTCGGCAATAACTGCATCGCCGGCCATTGCACGGCCAATGCCTGTTGCTGATTGGCTATTAAGTTGAAAGCCTGCAGCAGAAGCTTGAGTGCTAGCAAGTAATACTGCTGTAGCAAGAAGAGTCTTGTTGAACTTATTCATTATTATTTCCCATTTATTATTACTGTGACGAACAAGAATTAACTTGTTGGACCACTCACAGCGTAAAGTCTGGTGCATCTTAGGTAAGTGGTATGCCACTAACAACTCCGACCAGATGTTAGTTGTTGTTAATATTAAGTTAATTATGCTTTGTGACTGTGTCCTAGGTGTTTGATAGCATGGCAGTATATGTAAATACGCTTCACTCACATTTTTAAGAAATACATTAATTAAAAAACATTCATTTGTACAAAATGTAATATAAACGTTAAAAAACAAGAGGGTAAATAAGCTGGTGGGAAAGGAAACACAACCTCAGGGCGAGATTGTGTTTCCCAAGTGCAATTGTGTTATCCAAATGCGAATGGTGGATTAGGCGCTAATGATTAATTAAGCGCAAAGTCGTTAGCAAATTATGATTTTAACGCAGCATTAAAGTTATCAAAATCAGCCATTGTTTTAGGGGCAGGAGGTGACAGTTTACTCACCACAACGCCAACTAATGTGGCTAATAAAAAGCCCGGAACGATTTCATATAAATCGAATAAGCCGCCAGTAAGCTGTTTCCATACCACCACGGTAATCGCTCCAACAAGAATGGTTAATATTGCACCATTGCGGCTATAGCCACGCCAAAACAATGACATTAAGACCACCGGCCCAAATGCTGCACCAAAGCCTGCCCAAGCGTAGCTCACTAACCCTAGCACACTGCTGTCAGGGTTTAAGGCCACAATGCCAGCCACTAAGGCAATGGCGATAACACCAAAGCGTCCTACCAGCATCAGCTCTTTGTCACTGGCTTTAGGGCGTAACCATTTAAGGTAAAAATCTTCGGTAATCACACTCGAGCAAACCAGCAGTTGCGAGTCGATCGTGCTCATAATAGCCGATAAAATGGCGGCAATCAGTAAGCCACCAATCCATGGGTTAAAGGCAACATGTGCTAAGTTAATGAAAACCGTTTCTGCGTTTTCTAATGGCTCAGCGGCAAAGTACAAACTGCCAGCTATCCCAGTGGCCAAGGCGCCAACTAACGATAACATCATCCAGCTCATGGCAATACGACGAGACAGCACTAAATCTTTTGGATCGCCAATGGCCATAAAACGCGACAAAATATGCGGTTGACCAAAATAACCCAAGCCCCAAGCCAATAAAGACACTAAACCTAAAACCGTGGTGTTGTCGTTAATAAATGACAACATCTCAGGGTCTATTTGTTCAAAACCAACTTGTGTATCGGGCTGACTAAATATGGCTACGGGGACAATAATCAAGGCCAATAACATTAAACAACCTTGGAAAAAATCAGTCCAACTTACGGCAAAAAAACCACCAACAAATGTGTATGACACAATAATGAACGAGCCAATAATCAATGCGACGTTATAATCGAGACCGAAAACTTTTTCAAACAATATTGCGCCACCTACCATGCCTGAAGATGCATAAAATGTGAAAAACACTAAAATGGTCACAGCAGACACTAATCTTAATAAACCATGACTGTCGTTAAAACGATTTTCGAAAAAGTCTGGCAATGTGAGGGCGTTATCTGCCATTTGGGTGTAAATACGTAAGCGCTTGGCGACAAATAACCAGTTTAGCCATGCACCAAAAATTAACCCAAAGCCAATCCATGCTTCGCCTAAACCGCTGAGATAGACCGCGCCGGGTAAGCCTAGTAATAGCCAGCCTGACATGTCGGAAGCACCCACACTCAGTGCTGTTACGGCCGGGCCCATTTTCCTGCCGCCAAGTATATAGTCGTCTACCGTGTCTGTTTTACGATAAGCCCAGTAGCCTATGCCCATCATGAGGATTAAATATCCAACAAATGTAATGATGATTGGTGTTTGAATTTCCATATTTTCGTCCTGTAGATTATTTTTATGTCGCAATCCTAGCAGAACTTTGCGCTGGCTCACACTTTGATTTTTTCATGATCAAAAAAATCCGCTATTCAATGGAATAGCGGATTTTTAGTGATACAACTTCAGTGTTAAATAAAGGTGTTTTCGACTTCTTTTTTGACAAAATCTAAGTCAGATGCAGGCTCGCCAACAAGAACCATATAGGCATTTGCTGTTTGAAAGCTTTGTCCTTTGTATTGATTGTCTGCAAAGGCTTCTTCTAATACCATGCGACTTTCAGCAGGCACAATAAATAAAGTGACTTTATTACCTAATTCATCCGCCATCACCAAGTGCAGTGATTTTACCCCTTGGAAATCACAATATGAGGTGTAAAACACTCGTCCCGGTTGTTTGATGAATTTAGAGTCGCTCAGACCTTTTAGGCTAGCCAGTTTAAAATTAACATCATTAAAGCCTATGTCTTGTTCCATCACTAATGCTTTAGTTTCATGGTGAACGTGTGCTAATGAGTTCTCAGATAAATTCACTGGGGTAAACCGTAACATGCTAAAACTGACGCCCACGACAAAAGCAACCGATGCTGCCATGGCCATCATATATCGGCCACGCTTTTTGGTCTGTTGGTGTTGGCTTAATTGCTGTCGCAATAATAATTTATCAGCCAGTCCTTCAGGTACATCAATAGCCAATGCCTGAGTCAATTTTTGGTCAAATGCTTTTAGGTCTTTGACAAATTTAGCATCGTCTTCATTTTCAGCAAGGTGCGCTAAAAACTCGTCGGATTGATTGTTTGGATCGCCATATGCTTGACGACGAAATTGTAGATCATCCATTTGATTGACCTCTTACCTCTGGTGCTTCTAATGCTTCTTTTAATTGGTTTCTAGCTCTGAATAGGCGCGTCATGACCGTATTGCGGTTCAATTCGAGCATGTCGGCAATTTCATCGCCACTAAATCCACCAATCAGTTGCAATAACAAAGGTTCTCGGTATTCGATATCGAGCTTACCTATTTGGCGACGAAGCCAATATTGTTCTGTTTGATCTTCATTACTTGACGAAAAAACATCTTCAAGTAACTCTTGTTCAACATCACTATAGTCAAATTGTTTGCGCTCAAAACGTCTGGCATTTTCCCGTCGTAAAATGGTAATGAGCCAGGCTTTTGCGGCTTTATCATCTTTTAAAGAATCCAAAGCACGCCACGCTCGTAAGAACGTTTCTTGAGTGATATCTTCTGCAACATGTTTATCTCCGCATAGCCAAAAGGCGTAACGGAAAATGTCGGTGTGAAGTGCCCTGACAAGGCTATCGTATCGTCGTTGTTTTGTTACCATGTCAGATAAGACCGCGACATCTGTCTTTTTCTTTCGTAGGGATCCGAACATTTTTTAACTTTTTCTAGTTAAACATGTCCAGTAGCTTAAAAAGCCCGAGCGGCAATAGCAAGATAAATCACCTCAGCACCATCGTTCATGCTTTACTTATCCGTTACTGGACACTGAGGTGAAAGACTAAGCCATTAAGGATTTAGGTCTGCGATGAGGGATGTTGATTTGGAATGAGGCTGCTCTTTATACGCCAAAATAGCATCCATCAATGATTTTTTATCCATCGCTTGAGGCTGACGGCTGTATTTGTCTGCTTGCAATTTATTAATGGCAAGGGCTAAGGCCGGTGATAATTCGCTGATTTGGCTTAAGGTCATGGTAGTACCACAGCGTTCGCTAAAATAGGCTTGTACTGCAGTAATGGCCGCGCTGCTGTCATTTCTGTCACATGCATGAATAATCGCGTTTAACCCTGTGGTGGCTGTTTTTCGTGGTGTATTCGCTTTTTTTGGGCTTTCATCTTGGTTGAACAAGTAACTTGCCGCCACTGCTCTGCGCCATAAGACGAGAGTGATTAACCACAGCACCGCAAACACAGCACTGACGATTGGCCAGTATTCACTGTTTGTTGTTGGAGTGAAACTATCTGCTGCGGGAATATCGGTAGTGGTTGCGCTACTGCCAATCACTGTGATGGTGCGTTGTGGCAAGGTGGCAAACTGTTGCTTTTTAAGGTGCGGGTTCCACCATGGCACGCGAATTTCAGGTAGGACATACGTGCCAGGTTTTGTTGGCACTATGGCAGTCGTCAGGCTGTATTGCGATACCACTTGATTGTCGCGCACAAAAGTTTGTCTAAGCGGTTTTTCTGGGTATGCTTTTAATCCTTCCGCTAGCGGAATATCAATATCGGGCAGGCTAGTGTCGTCAGTATTAGAGGCAATAAGGCTAATGGTACGGGTAATTGGGCTACCGACCTCAAATTCGGTGACATCTTCTGGCCAGGTTTCTTTTAACATGGCGATGTCGCTCACCAACCATTTACCTTGATAACTGGGTGGCGTTGAGTTGATTTGAATCACTTCACGCTCGGCTTCTGTTTGCATCGGTCTGCTTTCATTAAAGCCAAACATGCCACCACGACGCTGCGCTTCAACTAAGACATCACCGGAAAAACTTGCGCCATTGATGACAAGCTCGCCAGGCAGATCGGCAATAATGCCGTAGGTGCGCTCAATGACTCTAAAGCGACGTCCGTCGAGTATTTCACTGCCGTCTTTGTCTTCGCCAATTTGTTTAATTTGAGCGCCTTCAACGGCAGGGGCACTTAACACGCCACGCTGTAGCTCTACTGCCAGATACAATTTAACTTTGTATGTAATTAATTGGCCCACATACGCTTCAGAAGCATTGGTTTGTACTTTAATGAAGACATTTTGTACTTCATCTGCTGATGCGCCCGATGGCATCACTTTTAAGGCAATGGGTGTTGAGCTGACATCTTTGATACTAAATGCCGGGATGATGACAGTCCCGGTGGTTTTTGGTGACAGTAAGACTTGCCAGCGGGTTTCGCGCGTGGTGTCAAAGTTAACCATTTTAGTGCTGCGACCTACACTGGTTCTACCAACAATAAAATCATCAAGTAAGACGGATGTGTCGAGTGCACCGGCATTGAGATCGTCATCGGCCACGATATCCAATACAAAGTATTCACCTTCAGCCACGGGATTTCTATCGACGGTGGCTTGCACTTGGCTAAGTGCAAAAGCGGGTGAAGCAATAATAAATAGCAATAGGCTAAATAGAGTTCTGATTACCACTGTTCATTATCCTTTGACGGTTGACTATTTTGACGACGCTTTTGATATTCAAGCTGCATTTTGTTGCGAATGAGCACTTGTGGATCTTCGTTTATGGCTCGCAATGCCCGTTGCATATCTGCAGGTAAATCATTTGGATTCACTTGCGATGCTGAAATCACTTCAGAAGATGTTTCTGATGGTTTTTCTGTCGGCGCTTGTGGTGCTGCGTTTGCACTCATTTGCTGCTGTTGCTGATTAGCTTGCTCTTCGGCGGCTTCAGTTGCAGCTTGCATGCTGGCTTCGTTACTCAATGGTTCACTGTCGCTAGGCTGTTGGCCTGTTTGTTGTGACTGTGGATCATTTTGCCCGCTGTCGGCAGCAGATTGCTCATCTGACGCTGGGTTAGTGTCATTAGGCTGTTGCTCTTTATCCGCTTGTTGTTCAGAGCCTGATTGTTGCTGGTTATCTTGCTGTGAATCATCTGAAGCATTATTTTGTGGGTCATTGTTTTGTTGAACACTGTTTTGTGATTGATTGCTTTGTGAGTCATTAGTTTGCTCACTAGCATCATCTTGCGGCGATTGCTGTTGTTGATTGTCAGCATCGCTTTGTTGAGTATTGTCTGATTGCTGCCCATCTTGTTGATCGCCGGCCTCATCAGATTGTGATTGCTCAGACGATGATGAATTATCTTGGCTAGATTGATCTGAGTTTGAATCGTTTGATTGCTCACCTTCGCCAGATTGATCTTGATTTGACGATTGTTCTTGTTCTTGTTTTTGTTGGTCAAGCAGCTGCTTTGCTAACTCAAGGATTTTCTGTGCTTCACTAAACGGCGATTGTAATTCAATAGCTTGTTGATAACGATTAATGGCTTCTTGATAGTCGTTAAGCTGCATCAGCGCATTACCCTGATTATATAAACCATTGGCGCTGCTATCTTGCTCAAAACCTTCAAGAGCTTGCTGATAATCACCGGCTTTGTAATGAGCCGATGCCTGCCATAGAGGGTCTTTAAAGGTGTCAGCCGCTCGGGTGAAGTCGCCTTGTTCAAACGCCGATTGTGCTTGTTGATCTTGAGTCTGCCATAAATCTTGCCAAAGCGATGCGTGAGCAGGTTGGCTATTGATAGCCGTTAACCCCATTAGGCTGCCAAGTAAAAAAGCGGGATTTAATAGAAGTGTCAATAATCCCTGGCGAAAACTGATGAGCATAGGTAATACCAATAACATTGCGAGGTAAGGTCCTAAATCTTGCCAAGATTCACCGGCAAGTTCTGTTTCGGTGGCATCACCATCAATGGCTAACCAGTCGGTGAGAGTGTTGATATCGCTGCCGTCGGTTTGTGCGGGCACTAAAATCCCTTGGTGTTGTTGAGCTAACTTTTGCAATAAACCGTAATCTGTTTTAGCCACCACCACTTCATTGCTGTTGTCGCGCAGTAATTGGCCATCACCTAAACTAATTGGCGCACCTTGTTTACTTCCAAATGCCATAATGGATAAGCGGTAGCGGCTATTTTTTAATGCTTTAGCGGCTTGATTGAATTGGGCATCTGACACTCCGTCGGTCATTAAAATAATATCACCACGTACATGTCCGCCTTGTACCAGTAGATTTTCGGCAAGTGTCAGTGCTGAAGAGAGGTTAGATCCTTTTGTCGGCATAATCTCTGGTGATAGTGTCGGTAATAAATTAAGAATGGTAGCCGTGTCGCGGGTTAAAGGACTGATGGTATATGCATCACCAGCGTAGGCAATAAGGCCGGTTTCACCTTCTTTTAACTCTGCTAATAAGTCAGTGGCTCTAAAGCGCGCATAGGACAAACGATTGGGACTTAAATCGGTGGCGTACATCGATAATGACATGTCCATGATCAACACTCGGCCTTGCTCTGTCGCAAATACGGGTAAGTTTTGTTTATTAACAGCAGGTCCCGCTAAGGCAATAACCGCGATAATCCAGCACGCGATTAACAACCATTTAGGCTGGCTTTTATTGTCTGTACCTTGCGTAATTAGCAGCTGACTTAGATGAGGCGCGATGTATTGCTTCCACGCCGACTGCTGGCTGTGTCTGCGCCAAAACAATAAGCTGACTAAGGCTACTGGGAGTAGGGCAAACAACCACTCGGGTCGAATAAAATGCAACATAATCAGTTTGTCTCCTTGGTTTTAGGAGTAAAAACCGTTGGCCATTGCTGTTGTAACACAATGAATAAACTGATGAGCAATGACAATAATAAAGGCCAATAGAACAATTCACTTTTAGGGCGATAACTTAGTTGGTCGCGACTGACCGGTTCTAGTTTATCGATTTGTTGATAAATGCTGTTTAATTCTTCACTGTTGCGGGCTCTGAAATAATAACCATTGGTCATTTCGGCTAATTTTTTCAATTGCGTTTCATCTAAATCCATTGAGGGGTTAATACGCTCTTTACCAAAGATAGTGCGGCGTTCAAGTACTTCTGCACCGACACCAATAGTGTAAATGGTGATGTTACGCTTAGCTGCAATTTGCGCTGCCACTTCAGGTTCAATATTACCGGCGTTGTTTGAGCCATCGGTTAATAAAATTAATACGCGGTTACTCTCGTCGACTTGATCGAAGCGTTTTACCGCCAGTGCGATAGCTTCGCCAATTGCCGTTTGTTTACCGACTAAACCTATTTGGGCATCGTCTAAAAAAGTCGCTACTGAGCGTCTGTCTTGGGTTAAGGGTGCTTGCAAATAAGCATGATCGGCAAACAAGATAAGCCCGAGTCGGTCGCCTTTACGACGCTCAATAAAATCACTGAGTACGTGTTGAATTAAGGTAAAGCGATTAACGGTTTGGCCATTAATTTCCATGTCTTCAATTTGCATGCTACCTGAAAGGTCAACGGCCATCATTAAATCGCGGCCTTTTGAAGGCAACTCAATGGGATCGCCTAACCATTGCGGTCTGGCGATGGCAAGTAATAACAAGGTCCACATTACCCAGTAACGTTTTCGGCTTTGTTTATTTTTATGGGTATGAGTCACCGTGGTGGTTGTCGCAATACCGGGTATGTGTAAGTGTCCGCCGACATCAGTGGTTTTGGTTTGTTTTATCAAAAGTGGTAAAGGCAGTAACAGCAGTAACCATGGCCAATATAAAGCTAACATTAGGCCTCCTGAACATTATTGTTAAGCGTTAACGAAGCGTCGCTAAAGGTGTGTTTGTTGCTAAGCCATGTTTTTGCAAGTGACGCCAATTGTTGTTTTTCGTCCAACGTTAGACCACTGGCCTGGTGACGCTTAACCAGTAATGGGCCTATGATTTGCTGTTGTTTGTCAGGCAGGCGGGTATCTAACCAATCAAACCACGGTTGACCATTGAGTTTGGCTAGGTTTTCGCGAGGCAAATAAGTCATCGCGGTACGTTTAAGTAAGCTGTTGACCTGCGCGGCAAAGCCATCGTCGTTAATGTCGTATTGATTCAACAGGGTGAGTGCCATTCTTCTTGGCGCATGATATTGATATTTTTTATAAAGTTGATAACCAAGCCAAATCGCAACGGCAATAATGAATACGGCAATTATCCAATAACCGGGTGCGATTGGCATTGAGCTAATCTGTTCAGGAAGTTTGATGTCTTGCAACTGTGCTAATGGCGACGCATTGGCATCGGTTGTTATTGGCGGCATTGGCGAATTTGAGGTTGTCATTTAACGTAAAATATCCAATTGGGCACTGAGCGGTTTTGCTGCATCAATTAATTTAGGTTGTACTTTAATTAAATTCATTAGGTTAATAAATTGCTGTTGTTGTGATTGCTGGTTTGCCAACCATGCTTCATAGCTTTGGCGAGTTAACGTTAGCTGTTGTTGGCCATCTCGCACGGGTAAAGTGAACTGCTTGGGCAAAGCTAATGTGCCTTGCCTGAGAGGATCGGTGACCACAAATGCGCCTATATCACAGTGGCGAGATAGCTCTGTAAGCGGGGCTAAACACTGCTGATTAATATGTTGGCCGTCACTAATAATCCAAATCAATGACCCCGGCTTAGCAATACGTTGTAACCGCTGACACGCTTTAAACATATGGTCAGGGTCTGACACAAGCTGATTAATTTGGCTTAACTGTTGTTGATGAACGTCAATTAACCCTGAGGTTAACTGCAAAATACCCTGGCGACGACTGCGAGGTTTAAGTTCTAAATGAGTAGATTCACTGGCAATCAGTGCGCCTAGGCGGTCGCCATGGTTAATCGCATTCCAGCCTAGCGTAGTAGCAAGGTGAGCAATTTGCACAGATTGCAGTAGGAGTTGTGAGCCAAAATAAGCACTGTGGCTTAAATCTATCAGCAGCAGAATAGGGCGTTCGCGCTCTTCAACAAACAATTTTGTGTGTGCCACACCAGTACGCGCAGTGACACGCCAGTCAATAGTGCGGACGTCATCGCCATTTTGGTAATGACGTACTTCAGCAAACTCCATACCGCGGCCTTTAATCAGGCTACTACGATGCCCTGACAAGGCGGCTTTAGCCCGCGATTGACGATCGGGGATCGCCCGCGACAGACTTTGGCAGGCAATGAGTTCTTGCTCGGTGAGGTTCACACCATCGCTATAAAGCGGCAATGATTGAGTATCGTGAATCATAGCGCGAGTATACTTACTAATATCAACATGCAATTGCGCCTTTAAGGTACGGCTACTTGGCTAAGAATATGGTTGATAACCTGATCCGCTGTCACACCCTCTGCTTGTGCTTGATAGCTCAATAACAGACGGTGGCGTAATACATTAGGTGCAACGGCTTGAATATCTTCAGGTGATACAAAGTCACGGTTGTGTAACCACGCGCGGGCGCGGGCACAGCGCTCTAATGAAATAGTTGCACGCGGACTGACGCCATATTCTAACCATTTGGCTAACTCGGCGCTGTAACGTGCTGGCTGACGAGTGGCCATAATAATTTCAACGATGTACTGCTCTAGCGGATCGGCTAAATAAATCTCTAATGCTTGATCGCGCGCCGCAAAAACATCTGCTTGAGCAACTGGGTCGATTGTTGGCAGTTGATGCGTTTGTGCTTCTTTACGCGATTGACGCAAAATAAGGCACTCAGTTTCGGCACTAGGATAATCAAGGTTTAAGTGCATTAAAAAACGGTCAAGCTGCGCTTCAGGCAGTGGGTACGTGCCTTCGTTTTCTAATGGGTTTTGTGTCGCCATGACTAAAAAGAGTGGTGGTAATGGGTAACTGGTTTTGCCCACTGTCACTTGGCCTTCTGCCATCGCTTCTAATAATGCTGATTGTACTTTTGCCGGTGCACGGTTAATTTCGTCAGCTAAAATAAGATTATGGAAAATCGGCCCCGCTTCAAATTCGAATGTACCGGTTTGTTGACGATAAATATCGGTGCCAGTTAAATCGGCAGGCAATAAGTCTGGCGTAAATTGAATGCGATGAAACTCACCTTCAACCCCGTCGCAAAGTGCTTTAACTGCACGGGTTTTTGCTAAACCTGGAGGGCCTTCAACTAATAAGTGGCCATTGGCAATAAGTGCAATTAATAGGTTTTCGGTTAATACGGGCTGACCTAAGACAACAGTATCTAAATAGGCGCGCAGTGAGTGGAAACGACTTAACGGCATAGCTGTACTCAATTTATTTAGTTGGCATTGGGGTTATTGAAGCCTATGTTATGAATTCTATGGGTTTTTGGCTAGTAGGATTAACATATTTTAACTATTAATGAATCAGATAGTTGTAAACGCCTGTTTAAAACTATTCAATAAAAAGTTAGAATCAGATCACACTTTGATGGTCTGACCAGATAATCTGGCAAAATAGAATACTTATCGGCTCTGCCTTGATGAGCTAACAATAATAGAGGATGACATATGAGTGATAGACAACAGGTAACGAATTCCCGGGGCGAACGCATTGCGATTGTTGCCGGTTTACGAACTCCATTTGCTAAACAAGCCACTGCTTTCCATGGTGTTTCTGCGCTGGACATGGGCAAAATGGTGGTGAATGAGTTGCTGTCTCGCTCTGAAATAGACCCTCAACTTATTGAACAATTAGTCTATGGCCAGGTTGTTCAAATGCCTGCAGCGCCAAATATTGCTCGTGAAATCGTATTGGGTACCGGTATGAATGTCACCACCGATGCATATTCAGTTACCCGTGCTTGTGCGACGAGTTTCCAGTCGGCGGTCAACGTGGCTGAGTCAATTATGACCGGAAATATTGAAATCGGTCTAGCGGGTGGGTCAGATTCATCGTCTGTATTACCCATCGGCGTGTCAAAAAAATTAGCTCATGCATTGGTCGACCTTAATAAAGCACGCACATTTAAGCAAAAGTTTGCGATAGCACGTCGTTTAGGCTTAAAAGATTTAATGCCAGTACCGCCAGCGGTAGCAGAATATTCAACCGGTTTGTCTATGGGGCAAACAGCTGAACAAATGGCTAAGACATACAATATTAGCCGCGCAGATCAAGATGCATTAGCCCATCGGTCACACACTTTAGCGACTGAGACATGGAATTCTGGCGTGCTTCAACAAGAAGTGATGACGGCACATATTCCACCTTATAAACAGTTTATCGATCGCGATAATAATATCCGCGAAAATTCTGTGCTTGAGTCTTATGCCAAATTACGTCCTGCGTTTGACCGCAAGCACGGCACAGTGACAGCCGCAAACAGTACGCCTTTAACCGATGGTGCATCGGCGATTATTTTAATGAGCGAAGGCCGTGCTAAAGCATTAGGTTATCAACCAATAGGCTACATTAAGAGTTATGCTTTTACCGCTATCGATGTATGGCAAGACATGTTAATGGGCCCGTCTTATGCAACGCCATTAGCGCTTAAGCGTGCGGGTATGGAATTAGAAGATTTAACCTTAATTGAAATGCATGAAGCATTTGCTGCACAAACATTAGCTAACATGCAGATGTTTGGGTCTAAAAAGTTTGCTGAAGAGAAGCTAGGGCGCAATCGCGCGATTGGCGAAATCGATATGAGTAAGTTTAACGTGCTAGGTGGTTCGTTAGCCTATGGTCACCCATTTGCAGCCACTGGCACTCGCTTGATTACTCAAGTGTGTCGTGAACTTAAACGTCGTGGCGGTGGTACTGGTTTGGCAACAGCTTGTGCCGCTGGTGGTTTAGGCGCAGCAATGATTTTAGAGGTGGAGTAATGAGCATGGAAAAGACATTTAATTTAGCGCGTCGTGAAGATGGTATTGCCATTTTAACTATGGATGTTCCTGGTGAAACCATGAACACCTTAAAAGAACAATTTGGGCCTGAAATCACCGAAATACTGGCTGAGATCAAAGCTGACAGTAGCATTAAAGGTTTGGTTGTGACTTCAGGTAAGGCTGATTCGTTCGTTGCCGGCGCTGATATTACCATGCTAGCAGCATGTAAAAGTGAAGCCGACGCGAAAGCTTTGTCTCAACAAGGTCATGTGGTTTTTTCTGAACTTGA
Organism: Shewanella sp. MF05960; assembly: GCF_050849305.1. NCBI lineage: Bacteria > Pseudomonadati > Pseudomonadota > Gammaproteobacteria > Alteromonadales > Shewanellaceae > Shewanella > Shewanella sp. MF05960. The sequence continues at coordinate 169,845 of NZ_JBOZPS010000009.1, forward strand.
AGGGTTGTCTATTCCTGTTGTAGCCGCCATTAATGGTGCGTGTTTAGGTGGCGGTTTAGAGTTAGCGTTAGCGTGTCATTTACGTGTATGCAGTGACGATAAAAAAACAATGTTAGGTGTGCCAGAAGTGCAATTAGGTTTATTGCCTGGTGGCGGTGGAACACAGCGTTTACCTCGATTAGTCGGCATTGCGACTGCATTAGATATGATGCTGACAGGCAAACAAATTCGTCCTAAACAAGCGTTAAAAATGGGTTTAGTGAATGACGTGGTGCCAAATTCAATTTTAATTGAAACCGCAGTAGAACTGGCTAAAAAAGGCAAGCAAGCTGCTAAACCTGTTAAGCAATCTAAAATTAACCAGTTTTTAGAGTCTAGTTCGTTTACGCGCGACATCATGTTCGATCAAGCTCGCAAACAAGTGATGAAGAAAACCCAGGGTAATTACCCTGCGCCAGCTAAGATTATTGATTGTGTCCGTCAAGGTATGAACAAAGGCATGGTGCAAGGTCTTGAGGTTGAAGCGACTCATTTTGCTAATTTAGTGATGTCAAAAGAATCTGCTGCATTACGTAGTTTGTTTTTTGCCACTACGGAAATGAAGAAAGAAACCGGCGCTGAAGGTGCTTTACCGCGTAAAGTGAAAAAAGTGATGGTGATAGGCGGTGGCTTAATGGGTGGCGGTATTGCCTCTGTTACCACGACCAAAGCGAAAATTCCTGCCCGCGTTAAAGATATCTCAGAGCAGGGTTTAAGCAACGCATTATCGTATGCTTATAAATTATTAGATAAAGGCGTTAAACGTCGTCATATGACGCCAATTGCCCGTGATAATATTATGTCGTTGATGACCACAACCACAGAATACACCGGCATCAAAGACGCTGATATTGTTGTTGAAGCGGTATTTGAAGACTTAGCGCTTAAGCATCAGATGGTTAAAGATGTAGAGCGTGAATGTGGTGAACATACTATTTTTGCATCAAACACCTCATCATTACCTATTGGCCAAATTGCTGCAGCGGCAAGTCGTCCTGAAAATGTGATTGGTTTGCATTACTTCTCTCCGGTAGAAAAAATGCCGCTAGTTGAAGTCATTGCCCATAAAACCACGTCGCCTGAAACTATTGCTACGACAGTGGCATTTGCACGCAAGCAGGGTAAAACCCCGATTGTTGTTCAAGACGGTGCCGGTTTTTATGTTAACCGCATCTTAGCTTTGTATATGAACGAAGCCGCTCAACTGTTATTAGAAGGTCAGCGCATTGAGCATTTAGATCGTGCTCTAGTGAAGTTTGGTTTCCCTGTCGGCCCGATGACATTACTTGATGAAGTAGGCATCGACGTTGGCGCTAAGATTTCACCTATTTTAGAGAAAGAGCTCGGTGAGCGATTTAAAGCACCTGCCGCGTTCGATAAGTTATTGGCTGACGATCGCAAGGGTCGCAAAAATGGTAAAGGCTTCTATCAATATGGCCCTAAAGCCAAAAAAGCAAAACTGGTTGATGAGTCGGTTTACAAAGTGCTCGATATCTTAATTGCTTCAGATAAAGAATCTAAAGATGTCGCTGAACGTTGTACCATCCAAATGCTAAACGAAGCGGTTCGTTGTTTAGAAGAGGGCATCATTGCTTCTGCAAGAGATGGTGATATAGGGGCAATTTTTGGTATTGGATTCCCACCATTCTTAGGTGGACCGTTCCGTTATATCGACACATTAGGTGCTAAGAACCTGGTTGACACATTACATGGCTATCAGTCACTTTACGGTGATCGTTTTGCGCCGTGTGACACACTAGTCAAGATGGCGAGTGACGGCAGCCAGTTTTACAATAGCTAATTACTGAAAGACGTTAACCTAAAACCGCTCATCATGAGCGGTTTTTTATTGCCCTACCATTAGCGGTATAAAGATATCATCGCTCGGTAAGAATTAAGGGTGTTTGCTTGTTTGCTTGTTTGCTTTTGTGCGGAAAGGTCTGATAATAAAAATCATCATTTCTGATTCAGTTGCCATAAAAGATGTGATCAAAATACATACGGAGTCTATTTTTGCCGATTAGCGGTGTGTCAAACTTTTGGCTGACCTTTATTTTAGTAAGTAACAATCCGGCAACAATTTGCCGCTTATTTGTTATCGTATGGCATACCTTTGCCTGATTTTTAATCGAATAACGTCATTGGTTAGCGTATGATACTCATTCTTTAGTCTAGTCTTTCGGTTTAACGTTTTAGTTTAAAAAGGCTTATTTGTTTTGATTGTCTAGAGTGCCTTGAGTGTATAATGAGTGAGTTCAACTTCCTGAGGTTTGATAACTTCTTTGGTGTACGTCCTAAGGACGATATTTTTGATAGCAGAGGTTAGTGGTATGCCGGTGAGTTTGTTGGTGATTCTTGTATTATCGAGTGCAAGCAGTTGTATCGCATTTGCATTGGCAGCTTATAAGCAAGGATTAGCGGTGAAACGATGGGCATGCTTAGCATTGTTACTCGGTCCGCTGACTTATCCCTTATTTAGCGCTCATAAGCGCCTTGCTGATGTAAAGTTATTGCGTCATGGAAAGTATCGAATCGAATGCTAATGATTACGGATTACGGATTAATGATTGCTGATAGTCATAATGTAGATTAATAAAAAAGGAGCATAAGCTCCTTTTTTATTGGGTATCACGATTGGACATCGTGTGAATTACTTCCACCAAGCTTTGGCTTGGATAACTTCTAAATGATTCAACCCTTCAGGTAGCTTCACCTTTTTACGTGCTGGTTTGGCTAAACCAAGTGCGATTTTAAGAGAAGTAAACATCATATTCTCCTTAAGCTGTTTGGGTGTCTAGGACTTTAAGACCAGGAATTTGTGCAACTTGAGTATCTAACACTTTAAGACCAGGAATTTGTGCAACTTGAGTATCTAGGACTTTCAGGCCAGGAATTTGTGCAACTTGAGTGTCTAGGACTTTCAGGCCAGGAATTTGTGCAACTTGAGTGTCTAGGACTTTCAGGCCAGGAATTTGTGCAACTTGAGTGTCTAGGACTTTCAGGCCAGGAATTTGTGCAATTTGAGTGTCTAAGACTTTCAGACCAGGAATTTGTGCAACTTGAGTGTCTAGGACTTTCAGGCCAGGAATTTGTGTAATTTGAGTGTCTAGGACTTTCAGACCAGGAATTTGCGGTGTCTTGAAATTGTTTCCGTTAACAGATGCAAGATAACCAACAGACAATGCAGATAAAACTGCTAGTGTAATTATTCCTTTAATCATTTTTATTCTCTCTTTTATAATTCAAGCTCAGGGTTAAATAACAATATTATTTTGACAACTGAGTCTTAATTAGCATTTACCATGCCAAATCTTAAAGAGAATGATTTATTTTTTCATTATTGTCTGTTCAAACGTATCAAATTTGAGTTTCTCTGCTGTCAACATTAATTCAAAGTCAGCTTCCTTTATTGGTTTACTGTATATATATCCTTGAATTTCTTCGCAATTTAATGCTTTTAGTATGTTAAGTTGCGCAGTTTGTTCTACCCCTTCACCAACAACCGTTAAACCCATATTGTGCGCAATGGTAATAATTGAATCGACCATTTTAAGGTCGCGATCAGACTTGTCGATATCATCAACAAAAGTCTTATCAATTTTTAAACAATTGATTGGGAAGCGTTTTAAATACGATAATGATGAGTAACCGGTACCAAAATCATCAAGTGCCAAGCTGACGCCCATCTTAGCCAGCTGCTGCATCACCTTAATGGCTTGTTCAGGGTTTTTGATTACAGTGCCTTCTGTTATTTCTAACTCTAAATGCTTTGCTGGCAGTTTTGTCAGTCGTAAAATTGACTCTATGCGTTGTTGCAAGTCTATGAGAGCAAACTGTTTTGACGATAAATTAACAGCAACACGGCCCGTAAATAATCCAGACTCCAACCATTTTTGCGCAGCAAAACAGGCTTTGCGTAATACCACGTCACCAATTTCTACAATAAGACCATTTTCTTCAGCTAAAGGAATAAATTCATTGGGGCCAATCAAACCTAGCGTCGGGTGATTTAAGCGAACCAGCGCTTCCATGCCTGTGAGGCGATCTTTTTTAACGTCAATTTTAGGCTGATAGTAAACCTCAAATAAGTCGTCTTTTAATGCTTCTCTAATCAGATTTTCAATTTCTAATTGGCGCAAGGCATTTTGGTTTAATGATTCTGAGTAGAATTGATAACGACTCCCACCTGCTGATTTAGCATGATACATCGCGATATCGGCCTTACGCAGTAAGGCTTGCTCATTTTGTTCATCTTCAGGATAGAGCACTATCCCAATACTGATCCCCAATACCAGTGATTCGTTGTTCAGATTAAATGCGGGTTTTAAACAATTAATCACTTGAGTGGCGATAGCGGCACATGAACCGATATCTGGATGCTGATCAACAAGCAGGGCAAATTCATCTCCGCCCAATCGATAAAGACTTGCGTGCTTGGGTATAGCTAGTTTGATCCGCTCAGCTACGCCAATAAGCAAATCATCACCGATTTGATGCCCTAACGAATCATTTATGCGCTTAAAATTATCTAAATCCAACACCATCAGAGTATGATGAATGTCTTTCTTAACCAGGTTACTTAAAGTGACTTGTAAGCTCGAGCGGTTAGGTAGTCCGGTTAGCAAATCATTGTTAGTTAGTTTTCTAAGCTCTTCTTCTTGTTGCTTACGGCGGGTAATGTCTGAGAACACTCCCACGTAATGACTGGTTTCGCCTTGCTCGTTGTAGATGGCGTCAATGGTGATCTCCATCAAGAAAAAATCATCTGTGCCTTTGCAAGATTCGATTTCGCCACTCCAACGACCCTGTTGCTTTAGAATTGTGCGAATTTGTTCTGAATAACTGTCAGGGTAACGATTAAAACTCAGTGTTTCGTTAAGGTATTTCTCTTGAGTCGATGCGGTTAGTTCACAACAAGCATCATTGACTTCAACAAACTGGTATTTTTCGTTGAGGATGAACATTCCTTCTGAAATGTTCTCAATGGCGCGAGCAAATAATCGCAGTTGTTCTTCGGCTTGCTTAATATTATTGATATCTTTAATCGTGCCTGTCATACGTAGAGGTTGATCTTTTTGATCGCGTTCTACAATTTTAGCGCGGTCTAAAATCCATACCCATTGTTGGTTACGTGCTTTAACCCGATATGCTATTTCGAAATGATCTGTTAACGCATTAAAATGATCATTTAAAGCTTTAGTGACACGCTCTCTATCGAGTGGGTGAATATTACTTTCTTCGTCAGGGTTTCCTGAACGGCGACCGTCTTGAGGGAAGTCTAGTGAGCCCCATATATTAGAGCGATAAATTTTGCCACTTTCAATATCCCAATCCCACATTTCATCGCCACTGCCCCAGAGCGATAACTTTAACCTTTCTTCGCTTTGTGCGATTTGTTTTTGTATTTGCCTGCGCTTGTTAATAGCCCTTATAGTAAATAATATAATTATAAGAATAAGAGTTGAGTAAATACCTATCGCTACATTTGACAACCACCATGGTGGTGTTATTTTTATTTTTAAACTTCTTACACCCGTTTTTAAGCCTGTCAGTCTATTCTCAGCAAAGATTTGGAATGTGTATTTCCCTGCTGATAAGTTAGTATAAGTAACCGAATTATTTCCATTCGTTGACAACCAGTTGCTCTCTAAATCCTCTAAGTAATAAAAGAATTCAAAGTTACTTTTGTCTTCACCAAGGACGTTAAATTTTATTGTAAAAGGGTAGTCAGAATATTTTAATATTATTTCGTTTGAATTGTTGATGGATTTATTTAGTATTTTTCCATCAATATCTACAGGGGCGTTAAAGAGGTATAATTCTTGAAGGTTTATTTCTTTTGGTTTTTCATTAATTAAAGAGTCTATTATTTCTCTTGGTTTTATAATGCTTATGCCTTCAGCACCACCTAAAAGAACTTGGTCTCCAATTGTTAATGATGCTTGTGTGTTATACTCTTTGAGCGAACCATTATTTAATTCAAGAGTGTAGTTGTTTTTTGTTTTTGTATCAATCAAGTTAACTTCTCTATTCGAAGCGGATATTATTATAGAGTCTATTTTGCTAAGAGAGTAGATGATTTTTTTTCTATCTAAAACTATTTTTGGTTTTGCTTTTAAATCCGCATCCATGGAGTAGATTGTATTTCTAGTGCCGAAGTATATCTCACCATTCATTTCTAATAAGTTGAAAACAAAATCTTTATTAAATATGTTAGTTGTTACTCCATTTCTGTAATGGATTAAACCATTTTGTGAAGCAATCCAAAGATCTCCATTTAAAAATAATGTATCGTATATAGGGTATTCTCTTTCTGTTACAACTTCTTCGACAATATCACCTTGAAAATTAAGTATATAAACTTTCCCATCGGAAGTTGATGCATATACTCTATTGTCAAATTTATTTAAACTATATATAGGGGTATATATTACTTGCCTAACAGACTTATCCGAATTTTTTTGAATGTATAATCCTGTAGTAGTACCTATGAATGTTTTGTTTTTAAGCAGAATTAATGATTTAGGACCATGTGGCAGCTCCGCTTTTTCTGTAGATATGATTTTAAAGTTTTTGTTATAAGTTTCTATATCGCTTTCATCATTTAATATTTTAATATTTTTATTAGAATCTTTAGCTATAGCCCAAATGTTTTTATTTTTAATGTTTATTTTTTTTATATAATTATTTTTGTTAGATATTTTAAAGAAACCTTCTATATAATTTGATATGTAAGTGCTTTCATTATTGTGCTCGATAAAACTTTTGTTTAGCTTTTCTTTTTCAATATCTAGAGAACCAATTTGTTCAATAAAGTATTCGTTAATTAACTTGTGTAATTTGAAAACCTTATTATCAGATATAGCTGTGATTTCATTGTCATCGTGTGAATTTGCTTTTAAGCTTGTAAATATTGTTTTAGTTATAGGCTCTTTTTTTAATATGTTAAATAAGCCTTTTTTTGTTGCTATTAATATATCTCCACTGTTAAATTCCATATCAATACTTTCTTTGAAAAAGCTAATTAGTTTTTCATCGGAAAGTAAAAAAACTATTCCTTCGTAGTTTCTAATATAATATTTGTTATCGATTCTTATTGTTTTTTTTACTTCTTTTAATAATCCACTGTCATACTTATGTGTTATTTTTAATGTTCTATTATCATAAGATAAAAACTGATTATTCAACCCGATGAATATTTCATTGCCTTGTTGCGATATAGACCAAATGGCTTGTTCACCAATTTGATTTGAGATGCTGTTTGGGTGAAATGATTCTGTCTCTTTATTAAATTCGACTAGGCCTTTGTCTGTACCGACAAGTAGAGTGCCGTTATTATCAATGAGCAAGTTACGGATAAATGAGCTGGGTAATGATTTACCATCATCAGCAGCATAAAACTGTGTAAATTCATTGCCATCAAAGCGGTTTAAGCCATTAATGGTACCAACCCAAACGTATCCTTCTTGATCTTCAACGATAGCGGTGACCGTATCTTGTGACAGCCCGTCTGCTACACCGTAATTGGTATGGTTGAGTAGCAGGTCAAAGTTTGATTCCGTGCTCTTGTCATCAAAGGCATGTGCTAATGAACAAAAGAGTAAGCTGGCATAGACGCAGATAAAGAGTAAAATTTTAGGCATAATTGTTATTTTTGTTCTCAGTCGATGCCGCAATAAAATAGAATAATTGTCTACTTTTTCAGAAACCTGCGTCTTTGTCAAAAGCATGTTAACAAAAAAAACGAGATTGATAGATTATTGAGCAATTATTCTAAAGAAGTTGGTGTAGAGTTACTTTTTTATCAATAACTTAAGTAGCACTAAAGTTTTATATAGCATGCAGTTCAGTAAGTTGTGTTTACACTCTTTACATTGGAGAGCTTTTCAATGTTAGGGTAATACCCAGCGTTAATCACAGGGCGGTATACCTGTTTGCTCAAAAAGTAATCTGTTTAGTTAGTTCATCGTGTCAGATTGTAGAGTTGAGTTAATATTAATCAATTTGCGCATTAACATTGAGTGAATCCATTTCAATGGCTAAATGGGCTGCTTATTATATTCTTTAAATACAATAAGCATACTTAAATGATAATGTTTCGCCCAATGTTAAGTCTCTATGATCAACAAACTCATCTTGAACGCTTACGTAAAAACCGATTGATTAAAATTGAAACTTATCGGCTTGTTCCTTGAAGGCTTTTAAATCGACAATCATGTTATCAGAACGAAGGCTAGCCTGACTGTGATGTTGTTCACCACAGCTGAATAATACAAGGCGATCACAGTTTTTGCTGCGCATATGAGTCACCATAAATTTAATTAAATCTGCTCTGGTGAGTTTCATGACTTCAGCAACCACGGTTTCTCGTTGGTTAAACTGATAATCTCGGTTTCCTAAACTTACCCAGTAACGTTGGCTGCGGGTTTTTAAGTTAGTGTCATTTTCCATTATTTGGCTAATCATGCCTTGCTTGGTACTTTCCCACTGCTCATTGGTGATTTGCATCACAGCATAGTTAAAGTCAGCGATAAACTCATCAATGGCTTCAAGGAGCTGCCTAGGTCCAGTTGTAGGGGACTGTACATAAAAGATAATCCCAGGGTGCCGATTTAGTGGTAAGTAACCCGTACCAACCATATAGCCGAGTTGTTGCTTAGTGCGTAACTCGTGGAAGAATGTGGAGGACATGGTGTGATTTAGCAAACTAAATAGCGCCATTCGCTCTGGTGTTGCCGCTCGTGATTGATAATAAACGATGATGGCACTGTCTTGATGAGCAATGCTTTTTTCTCGTAGTAACGAGCCTCTTTTGTCTAAATTGACTAACTCTCTAGCAGACTCTGCACTGGGTTTAGTGACTAACGACAATAAATGCTGTAATCGTTTGCCTAGATCCAGTGTCTCTTGTTCTAACCAATCACCATAGACCAGCCCTTCAAGATAGACTTTTTTGTAGAATGCACTGACATGGTTATGCAAGTCTTCTAATGTGAAATCGGCTAACTCTTCCGCCATTCTGCCAGGTTCAAAGCTTCTTTGTTGTAATGTGACGGTAAGACTAGTAAAGAGTTGTGATATCGGCTTAGCTTGGGCTACGTTATTCCAGCTGCGCAGAATTTGCTTTTTGATCATGTTAAAGCGCTGTTCGGTAAAGTTACGTTCGCGTGCTTTATTAATAATCAAGGTTAACAGTTTTTCTTGATTACCTGTAAACCCTGTGAGGTGCAGGGTGATACCGCCTTGATGCGGATAAATATTGTAATTAAGTCCTGCTACTTCAGCTTGATAAGTCGGCTCAGTTAAATAGTCGATGAGCATTTCAACATAAAGACGTGTTAATGCCGCCTGTCTTGGTGTTGAGCTGGCTTGATCTGAGTCCAGTGATAGATACAGGTGGCCTTTCGGCACATTAAATTCATCATCCTTTTTGTGCCATATCCGGTAGCCTTCACCCTCGGCGACAATCTTAGGGGCGAAGGTATTACTTTTATCGGATCTCGCTTGCGGATTAGCGACAATAAATGGGTTTTTTTCAGGTAACTTAAGGGCTGACCTTGTAGTCACAGAGGCCCATTTTTCAAGTTGTTCTGCAGCTATTGGATTGACTTTGTAAGGTGTGTCGTACCATGCGGCTTGTTTTTCGACTTGTGATTCTTTTGCCACGGTCATTAAACGCATGTTATCGGCAGACATCATCGATAATAACTGTTTGGTTTCATGCTCCAGCATTTCATCCATACGATAGTCACCGTAAATAATGTCTTCGACGTCGTAATGATGCATGTTAATGCTGAGATGACTGGCTAAATCCAGGGTTTTAATTTGTTCTTGAAATCGAAATGCGGTGTCTAATAAGCTCGCACGTTCTTGATATCGCCATGCGGTTAAGCCATGTTGTTTAATGAGTTCAATATATTCAAATACGCAGGTGACGACTTCTTCTAATTCAGCATAGCCTTTGTCTGTGAGTTGAATACTGATTGAGTAATCTTTGAAGTTGTAACCATTAACGCCACCACCGGCAGATAAATTATTCGCCAGTCCCTGTAATTTTAAATACGACAACAAACTACCAGGACTTTCATTGCCCAGAAGGTGGCTGATGAAAGTCAGAGGTTTACGTTTGTAAAATTGATCTATTTCAGGAAGGGTAAAACAGATGCTGACCCGTTTTTGATCTTTGAGCGGTACAATTTGAATATGTTTATGTTGTTGGTCTTTATTTAATAAGGCTTCTAACGGATAGTGTTTACTTACATTTCTGTTTTTAATACCTGAAAAATATTGGTTAACAATAACCTCTAGTTCAGCAATTGGCCGTGGGGCGACAACGCAAAGCGTCATAATATTAGCGCTGTAATGCTGCTGGTAAAATGCTAATAGCTCTTGGCGAATATCTGCCTGTTTACCGGCTAAAGTGGCCAGGTTACCCACAGAAAACTTCGAAAATGGATGCTTTGGATTAACGGTTTCTTTTTGAACTTGATAAACCCGGCGAATATCATCTTTAAGCTTTAGGCTAAATTCGGATTCAATAGCATGTCTTTCGCGGTCAACTAATTCTAAATCAAATTTAGGCGCGATAAAAAATTGACTGAAACGGTCTAATGAGCCCTCTAAAGCGTCGGCATTAATGCTGTAAAAAAAGTTTGTTTGTTCTGTGCCTGTCCATGCATTGTTATTGCCGCCATGTTGATTAATGTAAGCATGGTACTCACCCGAATCTGGGTATTTTTCAGTACCTAGAAACAACATGTGTTCAAGAAAATGTGCCATGCCAGGGCGTTCAACAGGATCGTCAAAATGACCAACGCTGACCGCCATTGAAGCAGCGGCTTGGTTTGATTGCATATCTTCAACCAAAAGCACTCGTAATTGATTGCTTAATACTCGGTATTGATATTGACGATGATCGTTTTGGCTTTTATAAACTGCTGGATAATCAGGCAAAAGGAGGCTCCAGAAAACATAACTTGTTATATATTGATCTTCTTATGGGTTTTTAGCAAATAGCCGGGGCAAGTTTTATGCTTTTATCGACTAAAGTTTAGCTAAATATCGGCGATAGTAGGGTATGTTGTTACGCTATTTAGCGCTACAATTGACTCAGAATGATAATAAAAACATCCAGAGAGAAGTATGCAACTATTTTTGATGCGACATGGCGAAGCTAGTTTTGATGCACCGTCAGACAGAGAGCGTAAGTTAACTGAAATAGGCCGTATTCACAGTGGGTATATGGCTAATTGGTTAGTAAAAAATATTAGCCACTTTGATTTAGTGATTGTAAGCCCCTATTTGCGTGCGCAGCAAACGTGGCAAGAAGTCAGTAAGCATTTACCTGAGCCCCGCAAGCTGGTTGTACTTGATGACGTCACTCCCTCTGGTGATGCTAAAAGAGCCACAGATGTTGTGCTTGCTTACGCAGAGCAATACAAAGCAGACCATGTGTTAGTGATTGCTCATATGCCTATTCTCGGTTTTATGGTCAGCGAATTAGTTGCTGGTATCGAGCCGCCATTATTTGCCACGTCTGCTATTGCTCAAATAGATAAACACATGCAGCAGTGTAGCTTTGTTGCCATGACGGCCCCGCACCAAGTTGTTTCTTGATAAATTGATTGATCAATATATTTGTCTGAGATTGAATTCCAACACATAAGGTAAGTCATCACTTACCTTCATCACAGGTATAACACGACAGCTTTTATCGCTTGCACTTGACGTGGTTTAATTTCGCTTTGGATGAATCACGTTAAAGGTTAACGTCGATGAGGCTGTTCACCTATATCTATCAGTACCAGTAACGCCGCATCGCCGCCCCATTCTCTAGGCGCTTGATGAAACGCTTTTACCTTAGGGTGCTGCGCTAACCACAAAGGCAGTTGCTGCTTTAAAATCCCCGTACCGAAACCGTGCATAACACAACAGCAAATACTGCTTTGTTTAACACATGCTTGGATAAGTGCTGCTAGTTCGAGTTTGGCTTCAGATTGCCTTAAACCATGTAAGTCGAGTAATAAGTCGGGCGAATAATCACCTCGCCTTAAGCGTTTTAGCTCAAGCTTATCTGCACTGTCATTTATCCAGCGCATAGGGCCTTCGACCGGCAGCAGCGGCTGATAAGTATCCGAAAAATAGCTATCAACGTGGATTTGACGCTCTTTAAATTCGAATTGTTGTTTGGCTTTGACTGGCTGTTTAAAATGGTGGGTATCTTGCTTAAGCGGTTTGATACCGTCTATCAGTTGACTAAACAGCGACGTGTCTGAGTAATTTTCGTCTTTCATGGCGGTATTGTATTGAATTCTAGGTCATCTTAATAGACATCAGTTACAATACGGCAGAACAATTTTTTAGGAGTGTGTTTTGGATAAGATCTTTGTAGATGAAGCTGTCACTGAGTTAAGTACCATAGGTGATATGTTGCGCTGGGCGGTTAGCCGTTTTAATGATGCCAATATTTATTATGGCCACGGTACTGATAATGCTTGGGACGAAGCCATTGCATTGGTTTTTCATGCTTTACACTTACCTGAAGAAATCGGTCAGCAAGTTATTTTAAGTAACCTGACTAGCAGTGAAAAACATAAAATTGTTGAGTTAATTATTCGTCGTGTACGTGAGCGTTTACCTGTGCCGTATTTAACCAACAAAGCGCGTTTTGCCGGGCTTGAATTTTATGTTGATGAGCGTGTGTTAGTGCCTCGCTCACCGATTGCAGAAATGATTAATAACCATTTTAGCCCGTGGTTATATAACAAGCCTGTGAATCGTATTATGGATTTATGTACGGGCAGTGCTTGTATAGCTATTGCCTGTGCTCATGCATTCGAAAATGCCGAAGTTGATGCACTTGATATTAGTGAAGATGCATTAGAAGTGGCGCAGATTAACATCGAGTCACTTGATGTGCTTGAGCGTGTTTTCCCTATTCAGTCAGATTTATTCTCGGCAATTCCTAAAGGGCCGCATTACGATTTAATCGTTTCAAACCCGCCGTATGTTGATGCTGAAGATATCGGTGACATGCCAGATGAGTATCACCACGAGCCAGCGATTGGTTTAGCGTCAGGGCGTGATGGTTTAGATTTAACCAAACGCATCTTAGCTAATGCGGCCGATTACTTAACCGAAAATGGCGTATTAGTCGTTGAAGTGGGTAACTCAATGGTGCATTTAATTGAGCAATTCCCTGATGTTCCATTTACCTGGGTTGATTTTGAATTTGGCGGTGACGGCGTATTTGTATTGACCCGTGATCAGCTAGTTGAAAATGAATCACTTTTCTCTGTATACAAAGATTTTGAATAATAGAGAATAAGTTAAGGTTGATTGAATAAAATATAGAGGTAGTTAACGCGCATGTCAGGAAACAGTATTGGTCAAAATTTTGTTGTGACAACCTTTGGTGAAAGCCATGGTGTTGCCTTGGGTTGTATTATTGACGGTTGTCCACCAGGACTCGAATTAACCGTTGAAGACATGCAACATGATTTAGACAGACGACGTCCAGGTACATCGCGCTACACCACCGCTAGACGTGAAGCGGATGAAGTGAAAATTTTATCGGGTGTGTTTGAAGGTAAAACGACAGGCACCTCAATTGGTCTATTGATTGAAAATACCGATCAACGCAGCCAAGATTATTCAGACATTAAAGACACCTTCCGCCCTGGTCATGCTGATTATACTTACCAGCAAAAATATGGCATGCGTGATTACCGCGGTGGTGGACGCTCATCGGCGCGTGAAACCGCTATGCGTGTTGCGGCTGGTGCAGTGGCTAAAAAATACCTTAAGCAAGTGCATGGTATTGAGATTCACGGCTACCTTGCTCAATTAGGACCTATTTGTGCTGAAACTATCGATTTAACCCAGATTGAACAAAACGCATTTTTCTTCCCTGATGCCACCAAGCTAGAAGCATTAGATGAGTACATGCGTGGTTTACGTAAATCGGGTGACTCAATTGGCGCTAAAATTACGGTAGCGGCCACAGGCGTGCCAGTGGGTCTAGGTGAGCCTGTATTTGATCGACTCGATGCTGATATTGCTCATGCGCTTATGGGCATTAATGCCGTTAAAGGTGTTGAAATCGGTGATGGTTTTGGCGTGGTTACCCAAAAAGGCTCTGAAGGTCGTGACTTAATGTCACCAGAGGGCTTTGCCTCAAATCATGCTGGTGGTGTATTAGGCGGTATTTCATCAGGGCAACCTGTAGTGGCCCATATTGCGTTAAAGCCAACATCCAGCATTAGCGTGCCAGGGCAGAGCATGACAGTGCAGGGTGACACGGTCGATATGATCACCAAAGGTCGACACGATCCTTGTGTGGGTATTCGAGCAGTTCCTATTGCAGAAGCCATGCTGGCGATTGTATTAATGGACCATCTATTAAGACATCGCGCGCAAAACCAAGATGTTGTTCGTCAAACTCCTGTGATTGGAATGCGTTAATGTCCTTAAGTCAACGCGCTGAACCAGATTTACGCTGGCTCGGCGCCTGCTATTTCTTCTTCTTTTCTATTCTCGGCATCATGGTTCCTTATTTAGGGGTCTTCTTTGACAGCCGAGGTTTCAACGCGCAAGAGATTGGTTTTTTGTTGGCTATTTTAATGGCCACGCGCATTGTCGCACCTAATATTTGGGCGGCAGTGGCTGACCGAACCGGAATGCGTGCGGAACTGATTAAACTCGGGTCGTTCGCGGCTGCAATTACGTACATTAGTTTTTTCTTTGATGGCAGCTTTTTATATCTCGCGGTTAGCTTGGCTATCTACACCTTTTTTTGGAATTCAATTCTGGCGCAGTTAGAAGTAATCACCTTAGAAACCTTAGGTGATAAAGCTGAACGTTATGGCGCTATTCGTAGCTGGGGCAGTGTCGGATATATTGTGTTAGTGATAAGCGGTGGTTTTGCCATTGATTATTGGGGCCCTGAAGTGCTGCCTTATATGGGCATGATATTATTTCTTGGTTTGTTTGCCTGTTCATTACCGTTACCGGCTAATCGCAGTGTCGTACTCAATAAGTCTGACCGTCCCAAATTAACGTTCGATGCCTCACTCATTTGGTTTATGTTATCTGCGATGCTATTGCAGATGAGTGTCGGACCATTTTATGGCTTCTTTGTACTGTACTTAAAGCAATTTGGTTATTCAGAAACCGTTGCGGGTATGTTGGTGGCATTAGGTGTACTTGCCGAAATTGTGATTTTCTTTTATTCATCTCGATTAATTCGCCAATATGGTATTCGAGTCTTGCTGGTGGTGAGTATGTTACTGACTGCAGTGCGCTGGCTGTTATTGGCTTTTGGTGTCGACTCAGTTTTAATGTTGATTATTAGCCAACTGCTACACGCGTTTACATTTGGTTTAGTGCATGCTGCGTCCATTCATTTTATTCATCGCCATTTTAATGTTAGCCACCGCAGCACAGGGCAGGCGTTATATGCCAGTGTCAGTTTTGGTGTGGGTGGTGCGTTAGGTACCTGGATAAGTGGCATGATTTGGGGCGATGGTAGCCAAACCATGTGGGTCTGGGTCTTTGCCGCTAGCTGCGCGTTTTTATCTATGATTGCGGTATTGATGATCCCAAATATTAATGGTGAAGCCGTCGCTAATGCAGCACAAGATTAATATCTAAAAAGAGTCGCAAGGAGCTATCGTGAAACGTTTTCGCTTAGGGGTAATCATCAATCCATTGGCTGGATTAGGTGGCAGTGTTGGCCTAAAAGGCTCAGACGGTGTGGCATTAGAGGCCATCGCTAAAGGCGCAATACCTAAAGCTCAAATGCGTATGCAGCAAGCGTTAGCAGTAATATTACCTTTTGCAGATAACATTGACATCATTACCGCCTCGGGCGACATGGGCGCAAACTTATGCCGCCAAATGGGATTTACGACTAGTGAAGTTTATCGCTGCGACAATACCACCTCCGCACAAGATACCCAAAATGCAGTCACGTGCTTACTCGAACAACCATTAGATTTGCTGCTGTTTGCCGGCGGTGATGGCACTGCACGAGATATTTATGCTGTTGTTGAAGATAAGTTACCCGTATTAGGCGTGCCTGCTGGCGTTAAAATTCACTCGGGGGTTTACGGTATTACACCACATGCTTCTGGTCTGGTGGTGAGTCTGTTGTTAAAAGGTGAGCTTGTCAGTTTAATGTCGGCCGATGTGATGGACATTGATGAAGTTGCCTTTAGACAAGGCACGGTAAGAGCAAAACGATTTGGTGAAATGACCGTACCCGCAGAGCCTCGCTATATCCAAGCGGTGAAAATGGGTGGTAAAGAAGTTGACGAGTTAGTGTTAGCAGACATCGCGGCAGATATTATTGAATCAATGGACGATGAATTATTTATTATGGGCTCGGGCAGTACCGTTGCCGCCGTGATGGAAGATTTAGGAATAGGCAATACCTTACTCGGTGTTGATGTTATTCAAGACAAAACGTTAATCGCTCAAGATGTCAGCGCGAATCAGTTACTCGAATTCACCAAAGATATACCTGCCGACAAGGTTAAATTGGTGATCACTCTTATTGGTGGGCAAGGGCATATATTGGGGCGCGGTAACCAACAATTGTCACCTGAGCTGATAAAACGCATCCCAAAAGACAATATTTTAATCTTAGCCACAAAAACTAAGCTTAAAGCACTTGAAGGTCGACCATTAATTGTGGATAGTGGCGACCCTGAATTAGACAAAGCACTCACAGGCTATTACAAAATAGTCACTGGCTACCGTGATTACGTGATGTATCAAGTAGCCAACCCAGATTTAGTGGAGAACTAAACCATGTTAGAACAGTACGATGCAGCATTAGAGTCTTGGATTGAAGAAAGCGTAAATAACAGTGACGATGATGCATTGTTTGCTTGTGGTTACTTACAAGGTCATATCGCTGTTGTGTTAGCTGAATTAGAAATAGAAGCTGAGCAAGATTTAGCCGCTCTCGATCAAAAAATATTAACCTGTTTAGCGTTAGCGGATAAAGAATTAAATGCAGACGACTTCGCGCTAGTAGAAGCTGCCTGGCAACAACTGCGTCAACGTATCGTTGCGCAAGCTGCGTAAACTTGGAATAGATAAACAGTGTTATGGTAAATCCGTCTTCGCAAGTGACTATTGGTTTAGTCAACCCTAAAACGCCGGTAAACGTTGGTGGGATTATGCGCGCTGCAGGCTGTTATCGTGTCGACAGTGTCTGTTATACCGGCAAACGTTACGAGTTAGCGGCTAAGTCTGGTGATGCACAATATGATGTCGACACTAAAGATGCAGCTAAACGCATTCCATTAGTAGGTGTTGAGTCATTACTTGAAAATGTCCCTCAAGGTGCAACTATTGTATGTGTTGACTTAGTAGTTGGCGCGACACCGTTGCCATTATTTACTCATCCCGATAATGCGTTTTATATCTTCGGCCCTGAAGATGGCACTATTCCGCAGCAATTAATTGATGCGGCTACCGATGTTGTTTATGTGCCGACTGTAGGTTGTATGAATTTAGCGGCATCAGTCAATGTACTACTTTATGATCGCCTTGCTAAAATGACTCAAGTCGAAGCGGATGATGAATTGATTAAACAAAGTCGTGATAATAATAACCGGACCAAAGTGAAGCATTGGTTGAAGTAAGTAGGTTCAATAGCATATTAAATTGAACATGCCGGATGAGAAATCATCCGGCATTTTTTTCAGCTGCATTGCTATTATTAGATTGAATAAAAGTCTTAACATAATGTAGTTTAAGCTAACTACTTGTTATGTTAAGGAACTACCTATGTCACTCATCAGTCGACTATCTCAGTGGCTACCATTTGGTCATGTGCCAGAAATGGATGCCAATACTGTTTTCCAACACCTTGAAAATAACAATATTCAAATTGTAGATGTGCGCACTACGCTGGAGTGGGGTAAATCACACATCAAAGGGGCTATTAACCTTCCTATTACTCATTTTTCGGCTGATTCCGTTAAACAACTACAGCTTAATACAGACCAGAAAGTTATCGTTATTTGTCTCTCTGCCCATCGAAGTATTCCAGCCGTTAGAAAACTTAAGCAGTTTGGTTTTAATGATGTTTATCAACTCAAAGGTGGAATGTTGAGTTGGTGGAAAGCGAAACTTCCGACATTATCGACTCAAGACTAGCAAACAAGGCTTATCAATATGACGTTACTCTTTTTACATGGCTCGGGTTGTACGCATGTTGTTTGGCAGCACCAACAACAGTTTTTTGAACATAGCCTTGCTATTGATTACCCCGGCCACCCAGAGGGTCAAACACTGACTAATGTGGATGTGTTAACACAATGGTTAGCAGATTATATTGTGCTGCATCAGTTAGATGATGTGGTATTAGTTGGGCATTCTTTAGGCAGTGCCATAGCAATGCAGCTCGCTATCTCAGCAAAGGCAAAGATACAATTAAAGGCGTTAGTATTAATTGGCGCAGGAGCTCGGCTCAAAGTGATGCCTCAGCTTTTACAATCACTATCAACACTTGTCGAGTCGGCACTGCCATTACCAGACTATTTGCTGGTAGCAAATCAAAATATTGCCGAGCCTTTACAATCACAAATCAACACTTCAATTATCAATAATGGCGTTAACGTCATGCTGACTGATTTCACTATGTGCGACCAATTTGATGTTATCGAGCAGCTGCCGCAAATTGATGTGCCGACGTTAATTATTGTGGGCGATGCAGATCAAATGACACCGATAAAATATGCCACATTTTTACAGCAGCATATCCCCAACGCGCAAATTGCCATTATAGAGAAGGGTACTCACATGGTTTTTGCTGAACAACCCGATACGGTAAATCAATGTATCGAAACCTTTCTTAATACACTCGATTAAGCATGAGATGACATATGTTGAGTGTATTCATGTAGCTGAATCGTATGCGCGGGCGATTTTTGATGAGAGAAAATGGTTGCGAAAGCAGGGCTTGATAAGAAGAAAGAGCGACGACCTTCAGCTTTGGCTTATAAAAAAGAGCTGTTTATAAAATTCGGCGGTTTATGAAAAGCTGAGTCTGACGAGCTATCAATTGTTTTGGTTTTAGCCTGATAACACAAGAATAGATTGGATATGAAGATTTGGATTGGATATAGAAGAGTCGATCATTTTCAAAATGGTTGCGGGAGCAGGACTTGATAAAAAGAAAGAGCAACGACCTTCGCTTTGGCTTATAAAAAGAGCGGTTTATGAAAAGCTGAGCTCGACGAGCTACCAAATGCTTTGGTATTGGTCTGGTAATTACAGAATTCTAATTGGAGTTAAGTATGGGGGGGATTGTATATGAGGGTTAAATATAATGATTTTTCAAAATGGTTGCGGGAGCAGGACTTGAACCTACGACCTTCGGGTTATGAGCCCGACGAGCTACCAACTGCTCCATCCCGCGACTGATTTTGATTACGTTTATCTATATTCTTGTTGAACAAAAAAATGGTTGCGGGAGCAGGACTTGATAGAAAAGCTACGACCTTCGACTCTTGTTTATAAAAAGCTGAGCCCGACGAGCTATCAATTGTGCTATTCCGCGTCCGATAAACGCTATCAATTATTTTAATTCTATTGACTAAAGAATTGGTTGCGGGAGCAGGACTTGAACCTACGACCTTCGGGTTATGAGCCCGACGAGCTACCAACTGCTCCATCCCGCGTCCGATAAACGCTATCAATTGTTTTAATTCTATTGACAAAGAATGTATTACTAATCGTTTATCTTTATTCTTGTTAAACAAGAAAATGGTTGCGGGAGCAGGACTTGAACCTACGACCTTCGGGTTATGAGCCCGACGAGCTACCAACTGCTCCATCCCGCGTCCGATAAACGCTATCAATTGTTTTAATTCTATTGATAAAGAATGTATTACTAATCGTTTATCTTTTTTCTTGTTAAAAGAAAATGGTTGCGGGAGCAGGACTTGAACCTACGACCTTCGGGTTATGAGCCCGACGAGCTACCAACTGCTCCATCCCGCGTCCGATAAACGCTGCTTTGTTGATTCTGAGTTACATGCCAGTTGGCGTGTAAACCTGTCTGCTTCAAAGCGGAGCGAACTATAGCGATCCCCATTTGTCTTTGCAAGTAAAATCGGAATAATTCCTTTTGTTTGCTGGTTAATTAAGCGTGCAGTGCTGTAATCAAATGAGATTGATCATTAATGGGACAAATTGGATAATTTATAGCCCCTTTTCGATAAGTCGTTGGGGATATGTGTTTGAGCAGGTATAATGTTGCACTGAATTTTGTGTAACGATGACTGACTAATACATGTTTAATTTTTTTGCTGCAGCCCCTAAGGGTTTTGAATATAGCCTAGCCTCTGAATTGAAAGATTTTGGCGCTACCGATGTTAAAGAAAGCGTTGCCGGTGTGTACTTTTCTGCGCCGCTTGAACTGGCATATCGGATCACCCTATGGACCCGCCTAGCGAGCCGTATCGTATTAGTTATTTATAAAGGAGCTTGTGAATCTGCCGAGCAACTTTATAACGCTGCGTATTGTATCGATTGGCCATCGCACTTCTCACATAAAAAAACCTTCAGTATCGATTTCCATGGTACCGGTGGTTTTATCAATAATACTCAATTTGGTGCGCTAAAAATCAAAGATGCGGTTGTTGACCGTTTTCGTGATGATGGTACACCTCGCCCGGATGTTGAGCGCGTTAATCCCGATTTTAAAATCGATGCTCACTTCCGTAATGGCCAAGTCACCATTTCGATGAACTTTTCGGGTGCATCGTTACATCAACGTGGTTACCGTTCAACAACAGGCGAAGCCCCGTTAAAAGAAAACCTGGCAGCCAATATGTTGGTGCGCAGTGGTTGGCAAGCAAATCAAACGACTATCCTTGACCCATTTTGTGGTAGCGGTACGGTATTGATTGAAGCCGCTTTAATGGCCGCCGATATTGCACCTGGTTTGAAACGTGAAAAATTTGGTTTTGAAAATTGGCAAAGTCATAACAAAGCGATGTGGCAAACCATTTTTGAAGAAGCTCAGGCTCGTGCCACTTTAGGTAAGACACGTTGTAAAATTAAGTTTTACGGCTCTGATATTGAAGCGCACCTCGTTTCAATTGCTAAACGTAATGCTGAAAATGCGGGTGTAGCAGAGTTTATTGAATTTACTGTTTCTGACGCATTAGATGTCTCGCCACCAGTAAGCGAAGGCTTTTTAATCTCTAACCCGCCATACGGTGAGCGTTTAGGTAATGTCACTGAACTACTACAACTTTACTACCAGCTTGGTGATAAGTTGAAAAAAGAGTTCGGTGGTTGGAAAATTGCCATGCTGTGTAGCGATATAGAGTTAATATCATCGCTCAAGCTTAAAGCCGATAAACAAATGAAAATGTTCAATGGTGCATTAGAGTGTGCATTTAACATTTATACTTTGCATGCTAATAGCACGCGTCGTGAAGCGGTTGCTCTTCCTGACGGTGTCGATCTCATCGATATTGCGCCAGCATTTGTTAACCGCATTAAAAAGAATGTTAAGCAGCTTGAAAAGTGGGCTAAAAAAGAGCGTATCGACAGCTATCGTTTATATGATGCCGATTTGCCTGAATACAATGTCGCCATTGATAAATACGTTGATTATGTCGTTATTCAAGAATACTCAGCTCCGGCAACCATTCCAGAAGCTGTGACAAAGCGTCGTATTAGTGATGTACTGTTAGCACTACCAAGTGCCTTAGGTATTCACCCCGATCGCGTGACATTAAAAACGCGCGAACGTCAAAAAGGTGCGAGTCAGTATCAAAAATTAGATGAGCGTAAAGTTGAAGTTATCACCGAAGAATATGGTGCCAGATTTAAACTTAACCTTACGGGTTACCTCGACACAGGCTTGTTTTTAGATCACCGAGTAACCCGTAAATTAGTGGGTGACAAATCTAAAGGCAAACGCGTACTTAACTTATTTGCTTATACAGGTTCAGCTTCTGTGCATGCGGCTATTGGCGGCGCTAAAACAGTCACCACTATTGATATGTCAAATACCTATATCAACTGGGCGAAAGAAAACTTTGCGCTAAATGGTTTATCTGGGGCTAAATACGACTTTATCCAGGCGGATTGTTTGCAGTGGATAAAAGACAATAGCCATCAGCAATTTGATTTGATTTTTATTGACCCTCCCACGTTTTCAAATTCAAAACGTATGGAAGACAGCTGGGATGTACAGCGTGATCACGCCGAAATGTTAGGCGGATTGATTAAGCTACTGTCTCCAACGGGTGAGCTTATTTTCTCTAACAACAAACGTAAATTTAAGATGGATATTGAAGCGTTAAACCAAGTTGGCATTAACGTGACAAATATCGATAATTTATGTTTACCGTTAGATTATAAGCGCAACCCACATATTCATAATGTTTGGTTACTCACGCATGCCAAGTAGTGCTTTGCCCTACATTTTATATCACACAGATGGCTGCCATCTGTGTGATATTGCTTTGGCACTCGTTGAACAAACTGACATTGATTTTCAACACATTGATATTTGTGATGACGCCGCGTTAGCTGAGCGTTATGGCATAAGCATACCTGTGCTAGCACAGGGTAAGCGTGAATTATTTTGGCCTTTTGATGGCGAACAATTACAAGAGTTTATAGGAGTTTAGATTGAGTCTGGTTCGGATAAATAATGGCTCGTTAGCCTACGGTTATACTCCTTTACTGCAAAATGCAGATTTTACCATTGAGCCTGGCGAGCGAGTGTGTATCGTTGGCCGAAACGGCACAGGCAAATCCACTTTAATGAAAGTGTTGTCAAAAGACGTACTGCTTGACGAAGGCGAGTTTAATATCGCTAACGACGTCAATGTCAGTCGCCTACAACAAGACCCGCCTAAAGCCGAAACTGGCTCGGTTTATTCTTATATTGCAGCAGCATTAAAAGATATTGGTGAAGCGTTAGAGAAGTATCATCAATTATCGCACGACGTAGCAGACGCAAATCCTGATGATATGGAACGCATGCTAAATGAAATGCAGCGTATCCAAGAGGTGTTAGACCATAACAATGGTTGGCAACTTGACTCACGTATTATTCAAAACTGTCAATTATTGGGTTTAGATCCTGACAAACCACTGAATGAACTATCAGGTGGTTGGCAGCGTAAAGTCGCCTTGGCACGAGCCTTGGTTGTAAACCCTGATTTGTTGTTACTCGACGAACCGACCAACCACTTAGACATTGATACCATCGAGTGGTTAGAGCAGTTTTTATTAAGCTTTAAAGGTGCCATTGTATTTGTAAGTCACGACCGTGGCTTTATTCAACGCATGGCAACCAGAATTGTAGATTTAGACCGCGGTGTAGTGATCTCATTCCCAGGTAATTACCAGGCCTATTTAGATGGTAAGCAAGAATGGCTTCGTGTTGAAGCTGAAAAAAATGCCCATTTCGATAAGAAATTAGCTGACGAAGAAGTGTGGATCCGCCAAGGTGTTAAAGCGCGTCGTACTCGTAACGAAGGCCGCGTTCGAG
The DNA here is from genome assembly GCF_050849305.1 of Shewanella sp. MF05960. Taxonomy (NCBI): domain Bacteria; kingdom Pseudomonadati; phylum Pseudomonadota; class Gammaproteobacteria; order Alteromonadales; family Shewanellaceae; genus Shewanella; species Shewanella sp. MF05960. Next base: position 193,423 of record NZ_JBOZPS010000009.1, read on the forward strand.
CGTTAAAAGCATTACGCGCTGAGCGTGGAGAGCGACTGAATCGTCAAGGTAATGCCAAAATGGCTGTGTCTGACACCGAGCGTTCTGGCAAGTTAGTGTTTGATGTTAAAGACGTCAACTACAATTTACCCGATAAAAATTTAGTTAAAAACTTCAGCACTACCGTGATGCGCGGTGACCGAATTGCATTAATTGGTCCTAATGGCTGTGGTAAATCAACATTAATTAAGTTATTGATTGAAAAGTTACAACCTCAATCGGGCGAAATTAAAGTCGGTACTAAGCTAGAAGTGGCTTATTTCGATCAGTATCGCGAAGCACTTGATCCTGAAAAAACCGTTGAAGAAAACGTTGGCGAAGGTAAAAGTACCGTTACGATTAATGGCCAAGACCGCCATATTTTAAGTTACTTACAAGATTTCTTATTTTCTCCAATGCGTGCACGCACGCCAGTTAAAGCACTGTCTGGTGGCGAAAAGAACCGTTTGTTATTGGCGCGGTTGTTACTACGCCCAGCAAACCTTATTATTCTCGATGAACCAACAAACGATCTTGATATTGAGACTTTAGAATTGCTAGAGTCTTTGCTTGCAGATTTTGAAGGTACGTTATTGATAGTGAGCCACGACAGAGCATTTATCGACAATACCGTCACCAGTAGCTGGTGGTTTGCTGGTAATGGACACTGGGCTGAATATGTTGGTGGCTACCAAGATGCAATTTCTCAGGGGGCAAAATTTTATTCTGAGGAACCTGTCGCAACAACTGTTGTCCAACCAACACCTGTTGTTGAAACAAAGCCTACAGCAGCACCTGAAAAGTCAGCTAAAAAGCTCTCTTATAAATTACAAAAAGAGCTAGAAGCACTTCCAAGTCAAATGGAACAGCTTGAGCAAGACATAGAAGTATTACAACAAACTGTAAGCAGTGCTGATTTTTATAATCAACCAGCTGACACGGTTAACAAGGCTCTGCAAACATTAGCAGAGAAAGAACAAAATTTAGAGCTGTGCTTCCAACGCTGGGAAGAACTTGAGTCACTGAAGTAAAGCATAATAAAACAGGAATGGTTACATGAAGTTAAAGTTTGATAAAGCCTTGTCATTAGTTGCAATAGGCGTATTAAGTGTTATCGGTTCGGCTCAAGCCGCCTCTGTATATGAAATTGTTAACATCGAAGATTACGATTTAAATGGCACATTAGATGGCACACGAAATGGCTATGCCATGGCCGTTAATGATGAAGATGAACTTGTTGGTATTTCGAAAGGCAAAAACAAGTTAAGCATCGACGACGTTGATGATTCTGTGATTGATATCGAAGACGGTATTACCGCAGCAGAGTCAATCACGTATTCTGTTTACTCTGAAATCGAAGCCAACAACTTTACTTTTATATCAAGCGATAATGCTTCAGTGGGCTCTTGGGTTCCTGAATTCTTTAGCATGGCAGGCACATTTGATCCTGCTAGCACAGAAACAGATTCAGATGATGAGTTAATCGTAAATGATGTCGATACCTTTTTTTATGGCATTAATAATAATGGCGTAAAAGTCGGTGCTTATACTGGTCCAGAGCTAACCTTAGATTATGAAGGCACCAGTACGACGCAAGAATATTTTTATTACCGTGAATTTGAAATGCGCGGTATTGCGGTAAAAAATGATGTCGAATACCCGTTATTACCTTCATTTACCACTTACGATCGCGAGCAAACCGCTGACGTAGATGCCGCTACAGTTGAAGTCGGTGGTTGGTCACTTGCTTCTAGAGTAAATAATAATAATCTAGTGGTAGGTTATGGCAGTACAGCGCTTGCTTCATCTAGTGAGACTCGTATCGATAAATGTATTGAAGATGCTGAAGATACCGATGCCAGCAATCCAATCCCTACTGATATTTGTGTGCAAGCATGGCAGTACCCAGATACTAATGGTACGCGCTATATTCAATATCAAACTCGCGGTATGGTTTGGGATCTTGATAACATAGATGAAAATGGTTTAGCTCAGAGCACAGAGTTACCGCTTGGATTAACTCCTGATGAAGACTCAACGCTCATTTTTACTTCGCAAGGTTTAGGGATTAACTCAGCTGGTGATGTAGCGGGTCGTTCACATGTTTATCGTAATGGCGATGACGATGATTTATATTTTGATGCCGCATATTGGAAAAAAGACAGTAATGGCAACTACCAGTACAACTGGGTAGAAATGGATGATAAAGTTTATTACTCAATTGCTTATGATATCAACGATTCAGGTATTTTAGTTGGTAGCTACAGCAAGTACATTAGTGGTTATTTGCGTAGTAAGTTCTTTATGCTGGATACTAATAATCCAGAAGAGGGCATCACAACGCCAAATGATTTCCAAACGTCATTGTCTGATTTAAGCAGTAAACCAAAAGACATTAACAATAAAGGCCAGGTTGTTGGTTATATTGAGTCGACATACGACAAAGAAAAGCCTCGTCCGAAAGTGGCTTTCTTGTATGACAGCACTACTGCGGAATTCGTTAACTTAAATAATCAATTGACCTGTGAGTCAAAAGGTTATGAAAGAAACACCGAAGGTGACTGGGTTCGTCATAGCGTAAGTGTTCAAGACGGTACCGGTGAAATATTAACTTACAACACCGAAATTTCAGTTGTAGAAGCCAATAGCATTAACGAAGACGGCACTATTGTCGGTACTGCGTTTATTCTAAAACCTGAATACCAATATGACTCGACAACGGGCGACTTAATTATTGGTGAAAATGGTTTACCGCTATTTGAGTTAGATGGTAACGGTGAGCCTGTAACCTCTTATTTACCCCGTATGGTGGTATTAAAAGCAACCGCAGGTGAACCATGCTCAACATCAGATGCGGTTGAAGACGTTGCCTATGAGCGTAAAGGCGCAGCAAGCTTTGCCTGGTTATTCGCATTACCTTTGTTATGGCTTCGTCGCAGAGTAAAAAAATAACGCTGAGTCTAGTTAACATTTGTATCAGTTTGCTAGATACAAATGACTAATCAAAAAATCGAGGAATTATTCCTCGATTTTTTTAATTTATATCTCAATACCTTAATAAAAAATCCATAAATTGGTCATTTTTTTAATTGATTTTGGTTAAAAAAGCGTCTATTTCTATATTTATGGCTTCAGCTTCATCCCGTTAAACAGAAGCCTGTAAATGGAAGAGGACGCATGAATGAAAAGACAGAAAAGAGATCGTTTAGACAGAGCTTTTTCAAAAGGATTTCAGGCTGGGATAGGAGGGCGTTCAAAAGAAGTTTGCCCTCACGCTAATCTTGACTCACGGTCTCAATGGCTTGGCGGATGGCGAGAAGGCGTTGATGGTCGACTCAGTGGCTTATTTAACAAATAATGCCCAACAAAATGCCCTCAAATGAGGGCATTGTTGTAATAGGGTAAAACACAATAATACGTTTAGAACGTCGAAGTATCACTAAAAATACCGACTTTTAAATCAGTGGCAGAATAAATTTGGCGGCCATCGACTTCCATCGTGGCATCTGCAATGCCCATCACTAATTTGCGATGTATTTTACGTTTAATATTGAGTTTGTAAGTCACTTTTTTGGCATCTGGCAATACTTGTCCGGTAAATTTAACTTCACCAACACCTAAAGCTCGACCTTTACCTTCAGCGCCTTCCCAGCCTAAATAGAAACCCACTAACTGCCACATAGCATCTAAACCTAAGCAACCCGGCATAACAGGGTCTGTTTTAAAGTGGCAATCAAAAAACCATAAGTCAGGAGTGATATCAAGTTCGGCAACAATTTCACCTTTACCAAATTCACCACCATTTTCATTGATGGTAATAATGCGGTCAATCATCAACATGTTATCGACAGGTAAGCGAGGTCTGTTAGGGCCTAAAAGATTACCGTTACCACAGGCGATAAGTTGTTCTTTAGTGAAACTGTTAGCTTTTTCCATTTAATTCTTTACCACTCTATAAACTATTAATCCAAACAAGATAGCGAACACGTGTAAGCTAAACAACTCCGATCACTATATAATCCGTAATCTAGCTAACAATTTAGCAAAAAAGTTGAGCTCAATATCATCATCATCTTGTCCTGCGAGTTTATCCAGCCGTTGTTGTACCAAACCATAAAGGGTATCTGCTGCAAAGTCGTTATCTTCATTGGCAACGCCTGCTGGCATTTGCATTAAAATCTCAACAGCCTGGTCCAAGTGTTCAATGGCATGGATATGAAATAAGCCTTTGTTTACCGCATCAATCACAGCGGGTTCTAAATTGAGCTGTAATACGTTCGCTTTAGGAATAATTACACCTTGCTCGCCGCTGAGTCCACGACGTTGGCATAAGGTATAAAATCCTTCAATCTTTTCATTTACGCCGCCAATGGCTTGTACGTTACCAAATTGGTCTAATGCTCCCGTCACTGCGAGGCTCTGCACAATGGGTTGCTCAGCAATGGCAGACATCAAACAGCAATATTCAGCTAATGAAGCACTGTCACCGTCGATTTCTTGGTATGACTGTTCAAACACAATGTTAGCATTCAAATGCAGCGGCGCATCACGGCCAAAGATACGATATAAACAAGCTGACAAAATCATCATACCTTTAGTATGAATATTGCCGCCTAATTCAGACTTTCTTTCAATATCTGCAACTTCACCATCACCATAATGCACTGACGTGGTAATACGAGCGGGTTCACCGTAGGTGTAATCGCCAGTATCAATGACTGTCAGTCCATTAATTTGCCCTACCATAGCACCTTTAGTTGGCAGATTTATGAAATTATCGTCAAAACTCTGGGCAGAATACACTTCAGAACTATTATGGCGAAACTTGAGCTTCTCCAGCGCTTTAGCAATCGCAGCGGCATTAAGAGATGACTTACCAGCATAAGCTTTGGCTTGAGCAATGAGTTGCTTAATCTCCAGCATGTTTAAACTTAAGCGTTGCTGGTGCTCAACTTGACGAGAGCTAAACCAAAACAGCGGTAATAAACTCGACGGTTCTAATTCGGCAGCTTCATCTTTAGCCAAGACACTCAGCCATTGCACATAAGCAGATTCAGGGTGCTGAGTTAAATCAACCTCGTTGCTCATCTCTGCAAGTATAGGGAAGTGGCGGTTAAATTTGCGGTCTTCTGATCGTAATTGGCCATAAGCAAGCCCTGAACCAACCAAAATAATTTTGCAATTAACCGGTATAGGAGCCAGCTCGTTATTGATACGATAGTAACCGTCATGCAGGATTTGCATTAACAAGTCCCACAGGTTTTCACGTTGCCAAATAGACTCTAAACAAATAAAAACCATATGATTACTTGCCAAAGCCCCCGGTTTGTAAACACTGGCTTTGTCTGTCTTAATCATTCGGCCTAATAAATCCGCACGGCGCAGTGTGCCTTGTAAATAACACGACAATGATTCTTGCTTAGCAATAATACCGACATTTTGCGCAGGCATTGCAGCTTGCCATTTGAACTGGATCTCTGCATCGTCAGACAACTTTTTCGTCGCCACTAAGTAGTTATTTGACGGCGTATCAGCCTGAGACACTAATGCCTTGATAAATAATGGTCTATCAACACCCGAAAAATCACCAAGAAACAAATGTTGCGAATCGATTTTGGTCATTAATTTAAATGCGTCAACAACGCGCTCTTGTCCGAGCAGTAAATGGCTTGGAAAAAAGGTCGATGTGGCCGTTTCTGGTAAATGATATTGAGGGGCAAGTTTGGCACTAGGCAATAACGTTGGGTTCATAGAGTAATAATCGGGCCATAGCAACGAAAAATAGTCTGATGATATTAGCATAAAGCACCACAAAAGCCTTAGCTGATTCTCAGTCCAAATCGATTAAGTCACTAACGAATTTAACCTGTTACCGCTTAACACCTTAATAGTGCGAATGCATAAAATCATAGCAGGATGATTAAATGCTAAACATTCAGCCATTTTTTTGAAATTTATGGTTTACAAGCAAACGAGTTACTTATATTATTCACGCCGTTCGGAGGGATGGCAGAGTGGTCGAATGCACCGGTCTTGAAAACCGGCAACGGTTTATCCCGTTCTAGGGTTCAAATCCCTATCCCTCCGCCACATTAAATACGAGAAAAGCCGTTGATTATCAACGGCTTTTTTTGTTTTTGGCGTTTGAGGGGCTCTCCATAAGGATTGACTCAGACAATGTATCTTTATCGAGCACCCAACAACGTATACTTCACGCGCATCTGTTTAGCCAAATATTTACGCGACAAGGGCTTTCCCTTTGACGTAAAAGTCTCCTTACTGACTCGTGACAGAGCAGAAGCAGTCATCCGTAACATTGATGTTGCCGGAGCACTTAAAAAAATCATCAAGTCTATTGACCATCAAACCCGTATAAATGACTTTATTCGCTACGTTGATGAGGTCATTAACCATCTCAGAGCTCAGTTTGATGCAGCTGATTCTGATATTACGTTCAATATCACGCCTAAATCTCATGCTATCCCCATTAGAGAGACTAAATTGTCTCAGCATCGTGAAACTACCGCTGTGGCGCAAGCAAAGCCTGTTATTGGGTTAAACGAAGCATTAAGCGCATTTATTATCTCAAAACAAAAATCAGCCATTAGGCCTCTGTCTATCAAGCAGCTTGAGCAGCGTACTCGGCATTTTATTGATACCGTATCATCAAAATCCATTCTTAAAACCAAGCTTAAAACTGATGATAAATGTGTGCATGACATCACCAGTGCTGATGCGATGACCTATCGCGATGAGTTACTGACCCAAGGCCGAAGCTACAAAAGCAATAAAGAGTACTTAGCTGCCATATTTCAGTTCTTTAAGTGGTGCCAGTTAATGAACTATTGCAACCACAACCCCTTTGAAAGCGTTACTGTCGGACAAAAACTAAAAGCTAAACCGAATCAAGCTAGAGACCGCTGGACGCACACTGAACTTAAACGACTACTTCGCAGCTCATCATTCAAGGCTTCAACAACCGATTTCAAATGGGTCACCCGATTAATGCTTTATGGTGGTTTAAGGCCTTCAGAAGCTTGCCAGCTCAAACCTGCAGATATCAAACTAATCGATGGTATACACTGCATTAGCGTTGATGACAGCGGTGCTGTACAGCGATTAAAGAACCTCAACGCTAAACGTTATGTGCCTATTCACAAATACTTGCTTGAGCTTGGCTTTATTGCGTTTGTTGAGCAAAGAAAAGCAACACATACCCAGCTGTTTGATTATAAACCTGTCGGCATCATTGAAGATTGGTCAAAAACTTACTGCAAACAGCTCGCCAAACTTCAAACCGAGATAGGCATGCAAGCTAACCAGCGTCCAACCGCCTACGGCCTCAGACACACGTTTGTCGATGAAATGAAGCAACTGGATATCAGCGAGCATATCGTGGCGCAAATCGTCGGTCACGCTAATCCCAACATCACATATAGCCGTTACGACAAAGATATAAACGTTGCTGCATTGCTTAAGGATATTGAGAAAATTGACTATCAAATTTGATGATCGGGTGTGGTTAATAAATAAACTTTAAACCTAAATTAACAATCTGTCTCGATTGGCAGTAACAGTGTCAGTTGAGGCACAAACACTGCCAAAGCTGTCATTATTTCGCTACAGCAGAGAGCGAGAGATTAGGCTGTTGAAAATGGCTCGCAGTCGGTGAGTGCGAAGCAAAAAACAGCCCACAATTATGTGGGACTAGTACGTAACCCGGTACGCTTGTATCCCACTTTTTGTTCCAAAAAGATCGGATACAAGCTCGGGCAAGGGGAAACCCCTTTGAACCCAAAAGCTACATGCTGCGCATGTGAGAAAAGCAAAGTACAAGCCACAGCCTATTGTCATTCAATGGTTTGCCAATAGACGGCACAGTATTGACATCTTCTTGTCGTTTAAATCAAGGTAAATTGAGAATTGACTTTGAATGCCATACAGGGACTTTCTGTCATGAATCTTAATAAATTACTGTCTATTTAGTAATTCAAATTAGAAAGGGTACTTGTTTATAAATCATAATCGCTGTAGTAGCACCGTTAGTTTGACCACACAGGAATGGTTCTTCAAGCATGCTAAAAGCAATTGTAAACACACTAATGTACAAAATTGAAGTCACAATCAAGCTAAACCCATCACAGTGTGATGATATATAGAAGTACAGTAAGTATTAATCAAATAAAGACAGATTTCTCTGCCTAAAAAATAATTGAGGGAAAAGATCTTTATTGCCTAATAAAGGCGATATCTCATTACTTTTGAACAATGTGACACAGGATTATTGAAACGTCATTGGTATGGCATATCAAGTTTCTCCTGTATGTATTAAAAAAAATTGTGGTTTTTTTTCAAAAATACGTCTGTAGCAACAGACTTAACACCAAGGTATTTTCGTTAGCTATGTTGGTTTAGCATGACCTTTAATACTCATTATTTGACATAAAATTAAGTAGTTAGTTAAAGGTTGTGATTTGATAAACAAATTATGCAAAAGGGTTAATTAGATGACAAATATCTTTAAATTTTCTACTGTAGTCGCTGCAATTTTTATAGCCCAAGGTTGTACTCAAGGCCCTGATATTGGCAAGATAGATGATTCATCAATGCGTTATTTAGGCTCGAGTAAAGTCGATATTTATACACTCGATTCATCGGCAATCGAGGATTGGGCTGAAGCTAAAGCAGACTTCAAACAAAGGATGGAAGAAGTCACGGGCACTAAGGATTTAAGTGATGCAAAAGCCTTCGTTGAAGCCGTTGACGATTTAATTGATGAAATGGATCTTGCTGATTTAGTCGATGACGTAAAGCCTTTTAACCTAGTAGAGGCTAAAGCAAAACTGAAAGCGACCTATCAAGCACAACTTGATAACGAATTAGCACAGCTAGCAGCGAGTAAAGCTGAAAAAGATTCATTTCTTCCCACTTACAATGAGTCTTTTGCTGCCTTTGAAAAGGGGAGATCTGATATTGAGTCATTTAAATCTCAAAGAGTAGCGTTAAATGATGCGTTTCAATTGGCAAAAACAGAAGCCATTAAAAGTCTGGCTGATGTAGGAGTTGACTCGACTGGAAACATAAGTAAAAGATTAGGTAATGACAGATTTTATAATACGTATTCGTATAATTTCACAGAGGCATTAAAAGATAAAACGTGTCGCGATTTAGATAGAAATGCAGGAAATAAACCAAATGCTATTTATTATTCAGATGCACGTATAACAGACGATAAATCAGAATTGGTTTGCACAAAAATTACATTCCCTTCTAGTTATGCGTCTGATAATGCACAAAACCAGAAACTTAAAGAACCTCAAATTAACGCAATTAAACTTGCCTTAAATAAAGCTCAATCGTATTTGCGAGACGGAAATCAGTTAATAAAACAATCCAACTCGTATTACCAAGACCATCCTCAGATAGCTGATTTACATAACAGATACCAACGTAATGACAGAAGAATGCTAGAAAGCCTTGAAACCAAAGTGAAATGGGCTCAAGACGCAGTGGATAGAGTGATAATTCCTAGTGATGAAAAAATAGCTAACGAAGTTGCTTTTGAACATATGCGTACTTTGAATTTGTATTCGGAGTTTCACTACAATAATATTCTTTTAAATCAGCTAGATTATGTGTCTACTGTTAGCGCGGATGGGCGATTTAAGCTTGATAATAGTGAAAAATTTAATTTATTAATTGCACGTCCAGAGAGAAAAATTAATCAAAAAGCCGCTTATAAAATAATTCGACTTGCTGAATTTGATGACAAAGCTTTAGTCACCATAGGGCTGAATGATATTTTGACATCAAAAGAATTCCAAACTATTACACTATAAACTTGACCGATGGAGCCTGAAAATAATTTACAGGCTCCAAAAAACTAAAACGGTAATACCCCTCATATAAATCATTTATAGGACTTTTTTAGTCAAATGAGTTTGGCCATGCCGCAACTGTAATTCTTCAAATACTGTCGAACATCGCTCACTTTGCAATGAAATCATTATCTAACTCAAAATTTGATAAAAACAATTGTGGTTTTTTTTAAAAACGACGTCTGTAGCAAACGGCACCTTTTCTAGGTATTTTTATCTGCTCGCATCGTCTGACATCGGCTTTTACACCCTCTAGATGATTTATATTTGAGTTCGCAAAGGAAAATTTATGCTGAAAAAATCTTTTATCGTTGCAGGTTTATCACTTTTACTCGCAGCTTGCGGGGGACATGGCTATGAAGGTCAATATGAATCAAGCATCGAGGCTACCGGATTAGGCAGCTTAAATAGCATGATGCCTAAAACAACAATGTACATCGGCACTGATTACATTGAATCAAATGGTCAAAAAATAGAAGTCGAAAAAATCTACGTCAAAGAACAAGGCGACAGAAAAATTTTAATCATGCAAACACAAGAAGGCGATCAGGCCTACATCATCGATAAAGACGGTTCATTACTGATTAAATCAGGTATTGCAACCATAAAATTTACTAAAGTTGATTAATGACACACTGACCATGAAGAAAGTTGAAAATAATATGAAAAAATATACATCGTTAATCAGTATCGCATTATTATCTGCAGGATTAACTGCATGTGGTGGCAGCGACAGCAATGAAAACACCGACGACTCAGTCAATACACCTAGCAAAGGCAACGGCTCTTCTTCTGAGCAAAGTGTCTATATGGCCCCAACAGGTGAACTTGCTCAAAAAATGCTGGCGATAACCCCATCGGTATCAGATAACAGCGTAGAATCTCAATGTTCGACAACAAGCAGTGTCTATGAAACGACAGACTTGTATGTAGGTTTCAGCTCAAGCGCCAAAAGTGATGGGAATGACGCTGATTTAATTTATGCAGCACAACTTACTCAAATAGCCTTAAATGAACTGATAACTGCGACGGGCTTAAATAAAAGTAATGACCTAAATTTAGATGGACAAAATAAGTGGGTAATTTGTCTCGATAACAATCAAACGGGTAATGGAACAGGCTCAATTGCCAGTATGACATTTAGCCCTATTGAACTTAACGCTAGCGGTTTTAAACTAGCAAAACACGAGCTATTCCATGTTGTTCAAACTGAATTACTTGGAAAAAATACAATATACCATCACTTACCTCGTTGGTTCCAAGAAGGCAGTGCGGAGTATTTTGCTTCAATGGATTCAAGTAATGTAAGCCGTTCATTATTAATGAACTTTACAAGCGATCTGGCAAGTAATCCCTCATTACAAGGGTTGCAATCAGCTTATGGCATTAACACCTATAACCACCAACAAGATATCTTAGAAGCCTATCCACAATACGATAATAAACTATACTCAATCTATAAAACCTCGGTTAACTACTTAGTAGACAAAGGGTTAACTGATCAAGCACTTATCTCACTCATTAGAAATTCGTATCAAGCAGGACAAGATCCTCAAACAATGCCACAGTTTCACAGTGAAATCGCAATGTTGCAAGCAACAGGCGCATTCACACTGCCTTCTGGCTATGACTACACAGACCTATTAACAACAGAAGGATACAGTGAACTAATCCTAAATGACTGGCTGAATACAGATCAATATTCAGCATCATTTACATCTGTTTCAGCGACAGTCACCATCGCCAGATTGTTTCTAATACCAACACTGGATCAAGAAAATGAGTATGAAGTTACGGTAAATACAGATCAGAGCGGCTATAGCTATGCCGTTGGCAGCATTCCAGATGGCGACTACCAAATTTACGCCATCGACACCGCTGATGAAAATGCTTATGGTCCAATGACACAATCCGTTGTTAATGGTGAATTAGGTGATATTGATTTCACCGGTGTTAACGTTTGTGAAACTTGTAATGACTGATCTTTATTCGTTAGTTAAATGAGTTCAATAAAAAACCAGACAGCTTGTCTGGTTTTTTATTGGTGGTTAAACGTATCTTAAATCACTATCACAACACCGTTTATGCAAACTCTCTAGACGGTTGAACAGACGGCTGCATGCGTTGCTTTAACCATGCTTTGGCAAACCGTAAATCATTTTCTACCGTTCTTAAAGACACTCCGAGTAACCTGGCAATTTCTTTGTTACTCTTTTGAGCAAAATAGCGTAAATCCAGTGCCTCTGCCTGCCTGGCATAGTGCTTAGAAAAGCCGTCCATTTCGAGGTACAAAATGATGCTATTAAAGTCGTCCTCCAAAGGTTGGCCTTTTTGATTAATCGCGATGGTTGATGACACTTTACTCATCCCCCTCGCCTTGCTCTTTACCGTCTTACGATAATGATCAATAAATAGGTTTCTTACCGTTGAATTTAAATAACTGTAAAACTCACGTAATGTTTCAACAGGTAAAGTTGACTCGGCGACCAACAACTTTTCATAGCAATCATGCGTTAAATCCGTAACAGACAAAGATAAAAATGCAGTATTTACATCCTCAGGCAGATTGTCATAATGAATATTGGCATACTCTTTTATTTTAATATAAGCCAATTCCATCAATACCTTCGTTGGCTCAGGCTCGCCATTTTGCCAAGCTTTAATTAAACACAACACTTCACTTTCTGTCATTAACAAGCTCCTTTGAATCTATATTAACTGCTGCGTTTCGCTAAACCCACAGACCGTTCAGAAACGGCAACGTCATCCACCAGCTGCTGGTATTGCTTATACCAATTACTATTACTCTGAATATTTCGGTTATCTAACAGTGTTTTAATCTGGGTAATGTTGCGCTTTGAAAACGCTATATCGTGATAATTAAGTGCGATTTTGGCTTCTTTTATCAATACATCAAGACGATTAGCAGAATTGCGACGCTCTTTTGCTCCCCATGTAAACTGAGGTAATGCTGCTAACGCAATGTTAGGGGGCACTTCTGTGCTTGCGCTTTCACTCAGTAAATAGGCAAGTTCAAGTTGTTTCTTATTGTAAAAATAAACATCTCGCTTTGCTGTTGTAGTAAGCACATCTTGCGATTGCAAATAATCAATACGCGTTAGTGCTAAGTCCTGGCTTGTGACTAAATTCAGTAAATAAGTATTGAATGCGGGTGTAAATAGCGCTGTGGTTCGCTCTGGGATATTGTCTTTGCCACTCACCAGCCCATCAACATCATTTAAAATTTGAGTCACAATCGCGGGCAAGTGTTCAGGGGCTTTCCCAATAATAGACAAATACTCATCTATAATTTTTGCTGCTAACGTCACCGATGCAATGTCCCGCTTATCAGTACCAAGGGTTAAATACACATTAAACAACCGATTAGCATATTGTTGATATTGTTCAAAATCCCCTATGTTGTATAACGTGAACAACAGCACCTCAAGCGAATTCAGATATAAACCGGGGTTAGTCGCCAAATATGTTTCCGCTAACGTGACACCGTTTACCGCCGCTTGATAACTTAATTGCGGCGCATCATAAGCATAAAAACCAGCAATCATGCGATAAAAGTGAATATTATTAGGATGTTGTTCACCGACAATTTTTTTGTGGTTATTCAGCGCCTGACTCATTACACGCTGTCCTTCTTCAAATCTGTCTAATTCTATGTACGCCCGGCCTAATACTAACTGCTTTTTTAACACTTCAATTTGGTTATTCAAACCAGTATAAATCTCGACCGATTGATTAAGGGCAACAGCGGCTTCTTCAATAAGAGGTTTATATTGTGAGTCAAAAATGAGTTCATCTGTTTGCTCAAAGTTAAACTCAATGCCAATGGGTATTTGATTCTCTAACGCACCACCGAGTGCGCCAAGCACATTACCCTTAAGCTCATCGGTTAATTCATCCCAATAATGGGCTTTGATATTTCTCAGTAAATTAATGTGTTGTAGCCCCATATCGCTGGGCATACTTTGATATAAATGGTATTTCTGGCCATTAAGGTAATTATGATAAAAAATGGCTTGCAATGGTGTATCTGGTAACCCCTCAACACCCGAAAATGTTAAATGATCAAGTAACACACTTGTATTAGGGTCAATCAAACTAAATTCATTTGAATAGTTGTACAATTGCACTAATTGTCCGCCTGCTTTAAAAGCCATATCAGCGTCGCTTAATAATGCAACGCTATTTATCACTTCTTGATACAGAGTTTTAGCTTGTGCAATATTACCAATAGACTCATAACTATCAGCCAGAGTCAGTTTGATTTTCGCAATAGAATCGGCATTAAGGACTTTATCGTCTTTAACGATTTTTTTAGCATTATCTAATAAATCTACCGCGAGTAACTCTTTACCATTCGATTTTTTTAAGTCTGCCATTTCCAATAGCTCAGATAACTTTTTCACCACCAAGTCAGACTGATTCTTAGCCACTTTAAGGTCTTCAAACTGTATGTACAAATTCACAGTTAGATAAGTTATCGCGGCAAAAAAACTCACCGCTGTCAATGTCGGGATAGGATATCGCTTAAAAACAAACTTTGTTAATTTAAACCCATAACTGCCCGAATACGCAGTTACATTTTGATGACTTAAATAGCGTTCAATATCATATTTAAGATCTAAAACAGAAAGATAACGTAACGAACTATCAAGGCTGGATGCTTTATCAGCAATCGCATGTAATTCCACTCTTTTGCTATATTCATCTGAGCAAAGCAGTAAGTCTTTTAAAATTAACCCAAGTGAGTAAATATCACTTGTTGTATTGGCAAGCTCGCCGAGTTTAACTTCTGGGCTGGCATAAATAGGGGTTAACGCCTTAACATACGTTTTGTATATCTGTTGGCTTGGTTCATCACTATTACAAAAGATACGCGCAATACCAAAATCCAATACCTTTATTTGATTGCGATTATCGACCAGAATGTTAGCGGGTTTAAGATCTGCATGAACAATTTGATTTTGGTGCGCATGATGAATGGCGTCACACAAGCTACAAAAAACGCTTAACTTATCTTTTAGTCGAACGCTGTTATCGGCCCATAACGTTGAAATTGGCTTACCATCAACGAGCTCCATCACAATGTAAGAATAACCTTCAGCGGAGATCCCCGCGTCAAAAACCTTACCAATATTAGGATGATTGAGCTTTGCCATAAAGCTGGCTTCACGAATTAAGGCTTCTTTACCTATAAATGACTCTAATTGATGATTAATAATTTTAACAGCCACTTTCTGTTCAAATTTCTCATCAATTCTATCGGCTAAATAAACGGCTCCCATGCCACCTTGGCCAATGAGTTTCACCAATTTAAATGCACCCACAAAACAGCCTGTTAACGCGGTCACATGGTTAGATAAACTGTCAAACTGGTCTGCCATTAATCTTGACCAATCATGTTCAGCAAGCTCGTTATCATTGGTAATAAGCACATTAATTTCATCAATTAATGCTTGTTCACCTTCACACTGCTGATGAATAAATGCACGTTGTTGTGTAGCAGGAAGTGATATTGCTTGAATAAAAATATCGTAAAGTGAAGTCACGTTCCCGCCTGTGAATGAGAGTTATATCCGTATAAAGATGCCTAAAATGCTCAACAACACGCAAATAATAAAAACATATAAATACCAAAGTTATGTTTTTACTCTTTCACAAGTCAACATGTCGTTATTAGTGCTGCACAGTTAACATTTATGCAGCAACATAAGGTAATTGACTGCTTGAGCAAGTGTATCGCAGAGTCATCACAAAGTATGACACGGTGTAATTTGTGACTATATCCTTAACCGTTTAAAAGTCCATAACAGACTGATTTGAATGCTTAAAATTTGAGCTAAAACGCTATAATATAAAAAAATGTTCAATTCCTATGTGGTTTTTTTTAAAAAATCCGTCTGTAGTCATTCTCTGTAAATTGGGTTATTTTTTTATAAGGGTGTTTGTGTAATTCATGCCCCCTTTACTGCTCATGGCGAGTAATTAATTGGGGACTAAACACTGAGGCTGAAAACAACGAAGTATTGTTGTTTTTACATTAGCTTTTATCACCACACATTTAATGTGTGGATGGATATTAATGGCGTTATTGAGATTCTGTGACATTAAAATGAAAAAACATTCTTATACATTATTAGCGGCATTAGTGTTATCTGCCTGTGGTGGCGGTGGCGACTCAGAAAAAGAAACCGATGCTCCATCAGATACAACACCATCTAAAACCTATGTATCTGGTAATACGATGCAATCTGGTAGTGATGGCTATATCGAATATCCAACAGAAGATGTAGGTCAGGGTTATTACTGTAATGGTAGTTCTGACAAGTATTTTGAAAGCGAATTTGTACGAGTTTATGCTAACAGCGCAGTTGGCAATAATAACTTAATGGCTGTTGCAACACTTGTTCAGAACAACATGTCTTTTTCCTATGGGAAAATGAACTTTACCACGGCATCCCTAAAAGAATTTATGCCGCAATACGCACCAACTATCGCAAATCGTTTTTTACAAACAAGCGAATACAATGATGAACTTGCGTATAACTATGTCTATACCGGCATTCATAAAGATGTTGATTGGAAGTCAATGACCGCTAGCGATGTTATCTATGGCATTCCAGATCATTATCAGTCTCTTGACACTCAGGGCGCTATTGACACGGCTTTAATTCTAACCGAAAAGTTTAGCGAACTATCAGGAGCGGAAGTTGAAAAGCGCAGCGACAAAGTTATTGTCTGTCTTGCTGGACACATGAACAAAAGTCGTTTTGCTGAAGGGACATTTCACGGACTAAACTTCGCTGAGCCAGAAGCGGATAGTCGTGTATTAGAATCAGTTTACACCAAGCACGAGCTTATTCACCATGTTCAAATGCAACACTATCGAGTCACTGATGGTTCTGTTGTTGGCATATACAACCTTCCGAGCTGGCTTGTAGAAGGTCAAGCAGTGTATCTTTCAGGCCAATCGATAGCTAAACGAAGCGAAGTGTCAAATACATCAATTGATGATATGAACAACGCATCAGATAAAAATGCATACTATGAAGAATATGGTTTGGCCTATAGTTATCTTCACCTAAATAATGATGTTAGCACCATAAACAAGCTATATTCAAATACAGCAAGCGGCATCACTAGCTTTGAGTCAGCGTTTGATGCGCTTAATCTAAAAAATCATTACGGGCAAGTAATGACTTACAGTTCATTTAAATCAAATTATCAAACATGGGTAGCCGACTGGAAATAAGCTAAATCAACTTAATCAGCAGCCTTTACATAGGTTGCTGATATTTTACGTTATGACACATAAAGGCGTACACTTTCAATTTAATAAAATATTAATACTTATATTAAATTGAAACTTAACATTTCGCATTAAATGCAACAGCAATAGATAACACGCATATTAAAAGAGCTTAGCGCGCCTGTTAAAAATAAAAAATAATTCAACACCACAGAATTACTTTATTAATTTTTTCTCAACCAACTTGTTACCTTATTAAATTATCGCATTAAAATTAACAATTAGCTTATAACACAATAATCAACTTTACACTTCGTAATATTAATCGAGATTATATAATGAAAAAGAACATCGCTCTGTTTATTTATACTGCGGTTATAACCGTTTTTCTTTCTGCTTGTGGTGGGGGCAGTGACAGCGATGAAAATGATAGCTCCTCGGTAACACCAACGCCACCAGTAACCACACAGCCATCTCAACCAATGACAGTTAGCACGTCTTTGATTAGCACCTCAGTAGATGAGCTAGGCTCAGTTTCTGGCTCATTCTCAGCAAGCAATGTTAATGGCACACTGTCGGCAACAAGTAGCTATTCAGGCAAAGGAAAAGTCAAAATTGATGTTAGTGGTAATTCAGTTAATGTGACCTTTACTGCCCCTGAAATGAACAACGATCTCATTGAGCAGTTTGTCGTTACCGCTAAAGACAGCAAAACTTCACATACCGTTACGTTCACGGCCAATGTTAAAAACACATCAGCCGTCAGTAAGGTTTCGTTTTTAACCGCCTACGCATCATCAGTGAGCCAAAAATCATTATTTGCTGACATGACGAATATTTACCGCTTTTACAGTAGTGCTGCGGTGTATGTTGGCGAAACAACAGCATCCGATGCAGATGATTATCAAGATGCCTTTAGTGACGCGCAAACAGTGGCATACAGCACCTTAGCCAAAAACAGTTCTTACTCTTCAGCAGCAATCACCAAAATGCTTGCAGACTACAAGGCTGGCGCACTGAGTGAGACCGATATTGATTCGACTATAAGCGGCTTGCAAACCTACATTCTTTCAATCAACACCACTTTGGCGACAAAAATCAGTGATATTGCAGCGCTTTCAGACAAGCTACCGGTGTTTACTCCTGGTGAGTTAAGTATGACCTTGACTGGCATGTCATCTTTAATTGGTAATCCATCCATGGGCTCATATGTGAACAGCCAGTGGGTTTTTAATAGCGAATTTGCGTTAATCGGCAAAATCATTTCATCAACTTGTGCCGCAGAATAACGCTGTATTACCGGAGAATATCATGAAAAAATTAACTACCTTATCAATGGCAATACTCGCGTCTTTCGTAGCAACAGCAGCAATGTCTGCGCCAAAAGAAACGCAGATTACTGAACGTTACTTTACGCCACAGCTTGCGCCCCAGCCTACTGGTAAGCAGTCTGTGTCATCTGATGGCTCATTGCCTAACGATGCTGAGTTTCAGCGCCTACAGTATTCTTATATGCACTCTTCATTAACAGAGGCAACTGTCGGCAATCAATTTATTGGCTCGTGGCTAAAATCACAAACCAAGCAGACAAAAAAAATCCGTGTTGGACTTATTGATGCGGGATTTGCTCCGCATCCTGATATCAACTACGCGAGTGAAAGTGCAGACTTTTTTGAGCGTGACAGTGATGCATACAGTGAAAAGTTAATGCGCGAGATGTCATTGTGCGTCCCTCATGGAACGTATGTCGCTTCAATCATTGCAGCAAAAAGCAATAATGGAGTGGGAATCTTTGGTGCTGGCAATAACGTTGAAGTCGTCCCTGCTCGAGTGGCTGCCTGTAGTGAAGGAAGCGCCTTCGACTTAAATGACGGCATAGCTTGGCTGGCAGGGAAAAGTTTTGCTGATGAAGGTATCGCTGATATTAGTCATCCAGTTGATGTAATTAATATTAGTCGCGCCGGTTATTCTGACTGCCCTATTGAGGTTCAGGAATCAATTGATTATGCCATATCAAAAGGTATTACAGTTGTTGCTGGCGCAGGAAATGGCAGCGTCGAAACCGCACTTGCATTTCCGGCAAACTGCAAGGGTGTAATTGCTGTTTCTGCTACTGACATAAATGACAACCAGGCAAGCTTTACTAATTATGGATCTTTCAATGACATTACTGCTCGCGGAGATGACTTGGCCGTGTATGGATTAGATGACCCATCTCTGCCCAACAAGGCATACGTCGGTGATGGTACATCATTCTCAACTCCTCTTGTCTCAGCAGCGATTGCCAACGTGCTTAGTGTTACTGACGGGCTAACACCAGCAGAAGTGAAATACCTTCTTTTATCAACATCTACTGAGTTTAGTGACACCACAACGTGTACTGTTGATAGCTGTGGTGAAGGTCATCTTAACAACGACAAACTTGTTGAAGCGGGTGAGCTTTATCAGGCGGGTAATTTAAGCTACATCAAGCAGGCACTTCCTTATGGTAATGCATGTGATAAACAGCTACTAATTGAAACATTTGGCGAGTCACTTCCTTTATGCGGAATGCTTGAATTAACACTGAATGCGCTTGGTACGGAAAGAGATCATGTAACCTATAACGTCTATCGTGCACCAAAAGGCACCGCTATTGATGTGAATGACAGTGCCACTGAGTTATTCATCAGTGACACGAAAAAGACAACACAGCTAGTACCTGATTTCGATATCGAATCATTCGACTATGGATTTACAGTGTGCTTCTCAGATGATTGTTCTGATGATGTTATTCACATCACAACATACGAAGAAAAAGACGCTAGCTGCGATTAACAATGTTGTAAGTTAGATAATTTAGCTATGTATTAAGGCCAGGGCGAGATCGTGAATGTTTTTTGAACAATTTAACGCACTATTTGACGTTAACATCTCGCTATGATCTTATACTCCCTTTTTTCGGGAGCACACCATGCATATTGACCACTTCAAAGAGAATTTCCAAACAATAACAGACCAGCGTCAAGGGGGTAAAGTGACCTATTGCCTTTTTGAGGTACTGTTTGGTTCGCTATGTGCCGTTATCGCAGGCGCTAAAGGCTGGTTT
The DNA here is from genome assembly GCF_050849305.1 of Shewanella sp. MF05960. Lineage (NCBI taxonomy): Bacteria > Pseudomonadati > Pseudomonadota > Gammaproteobacteria > Alteromonadales > Shewanellaceae > Shewanella > Shewanella sp. MF05960. The sequence goes on from NZ_JBOZPS010000009.1 coordinate 213,674, forward strand.
GATATTCGCGAATACATTCTTGGGCATCATGATTGGTTTAAAAACAACAAC